>NZ_JBDGBK010000022.1:0-44928 GCF_040910045.1 Enterococcus sp. RTP21361st1_A6_RTP21361_211029
CGCAAATAAAGCTCATTTTATCTTCTATGGAAGCGTGCGAACGAAATTCATCAACCATCAATACTCTGGGGAGAATCCTCTTAGATTGCTTTGGTAAGTAGCTTTTAAACTCTTTCAACGTACGAATAACGGTGGTCAAAGATACCTGACAATTTTTCGCAATAAAAGATAAAGATACTTTTTCAGTCAGTAAAGAAGCAATTTTATATCTGACATGATTCGCGATTGAATGTCTGGGTTGAACAAAATAACTTTGAGCCGTCCAATGGGTTCGACAGTTTTTACAGGTATAGCGCTGCTTTTTTAAGCGCATAACCAAAGGCATGTGATTGTATTGTTCAAAGCGGACAATCGTTTCCTTCTTCCCATTTTTCACTACAATTACTTTCCCGTTTCCATCTACCACAGTAGAACCACAATTTCTACAGGTATGGGGAGCAGGTGAGAAAACAGCATCGACGATCAACGTCTTTTTCTTCTGAAAGGTCTCGTAAGAGACCTCTGTAATCATCAAATCTTTCTCTATTAATCGCAGCATTTTTTTGATAGAATCATTCATATAGCATATCGTCCTCTCAGTTGTTTATTTTGTCGTGATTTAATCATACTAGAGAACGATATGTTTTTTAATACCTAAAATAAAAATGGGGCTGAAGAATCAATTCTGATTCATCAGTCCCATAAATTATAGAGCCAGAATAGTCAACGGTTCTCTGATGTTTTTTTTCGTTCGATACAAAACAGGACTGGTGGTTGGTTGCGCTGATTGATGAATTGATAGGACAGCACGTTAAATTGCGCTTGTGGTAATTGACGACAAAAGCGATGAACAGCTTCTAACTCTTCAGGTCCGCCTTCGTGGCCATAATAGCATACAAGGATGATCCGACCGCAAGGAACAATACGTTGGATCAATGCTTGCAGTGCCTGTTCGGTCGTCTCAGGTAAAGTAATGATTTTTTTATCGCTCTTTGGTAAGTAACCTAGATTGAAAATAGCTGCATGAACGGCATCAGGGACGTAATCCGCTACTGTTTCATGTCCTTGGTGGATCAGTTCAACTTGCGGCAGGAGTCCTTTTGCTAACAAGCGTTCTTTTGTTGTTGTTACTGCTTGTTCCTGAATATCAAAGGCATAGACTTTGCCTTCAGGTCCGACTAGTGTTGCCAACAGCTCGGTATCATGGCCATTTCCCATGGTGGCATCAACTACGGTCTGTCCCGGTTTGACGACTTCTTGTAAAAGGGTGTGGCTATAACGCATGGCTGTTTGTAGCATAGATAGCCTCTTTTCTAACATCAAATTTTCCTTGATAGGAGTCGCGGCGCAACATTTCTTTATCGATCTCATTCAAGACTTCCCATTTTTTGAGACTCCACATAGGTCCAATCAAAGCATCCCAAGGAGCGTCACCTGTCAGACGATGAATGATGATCTCCGCAGGAATCATTTCTAGTTGGTCGCAAATCAAAGAGACATAAGTCTCTCTTTGCATCAATTGCAGCTTGCCTTCATGATAGTCCCGGAGCATGCGGGTATTTCGCATCAAATGCAAGAGATGGAGTTTGATCCCTTGAATATCTGAGTCCAAGATTGTTTTCCGCACATTTTCCCGCATCATTTCTAATGTTTCACCAGGGAGTCCATTGATCAAATGGGTACAAACCTGAATGCCATGTTTTCTCAATTTAGCGACACCATCAAGATATGTTTGATAATCATGCGCACGGTTGATTGCGTTGCTGGTGGTTTCAAAGGTTGTTTGTAACCCTAACTCCACCCACAAATAAAAGCGTTGGTTCAATTCAGCTAGATAGTCTACCACATCGTCTGGAAGACAGTCAGGACGTGTACCGATAGAAACACCAACGACACCTGGCATGGTCAAAACTTGTTCAAACCGCTCTCGAATGACTGCAGCTGGGGCATGGGTATTGGTGAAATTTTGGAAATAAACGATGTACTTATCGACATGAGGCCATTTTTTGTGCATCACATCGATTTCTTTATGAAATTGAACGGGCAGCGGGGCTTCAGGTGCAACGATCATGTCGCCTGAACCAGATACGCTGCAAAAGGTACAACCACCTTTTGCAACAGTACCATCTCGATTGGGACAGTCGAAGCCAGCATCGATCGGTACTTTAAATATTTTTTCACCAAATTCCTGACGCAATGCATAATTCCAAGAATGGTAACGTTTATGCTGATTTTCGGCATAGGGGAATGAATTCATGGATTTTACCTTCTTTTCTTTTTTCTAAGATTGTTTTTGTTGGAAACGCCAGACAAAACGCTTTTCTAAATAGTACGGATAGGTCAGTAACAGCCAAGAGAGTCCCACACAAAATCCGCCGAGTACGTCGCTAGGAAAGTGAACACCTAGATAGATCCGACTGATACCGATCAGAAAAATCAGTAAGCCAAGCAAGATTCTCATACCCCAGCGTAACGCTTGTGACTGGAAAAAGACAGGAATCAGCAAAAGTAAGGTTCCATAAAATACCATGCTGCCAGTGGAGTGTCCGCTAGGAAAACTAGAGCTTGTCTCCAACACTAAATGTTCCAGTGTAGGTCTTTCTCGCATAAAGAATAATTTAATCAACGGATTGAAGACCGCTGAGATGCCAATCGTACCGAAACTGAGCCACAGTGCTTCGGAATAGAAGCGATTGATAAGCAACACGACCAATACAACAATGAAAAGCAGTCCAATCGTTACTGGATTAGCAAACTTGGTCACCCATAGGAAAAAGTCAGTCAAAAAAGGATAACCGCTACGGATCAAACGAGTGCTACTTTCATCGAAAGGATTCAGCCAAGTTGGATAGAATTTGACAACATAGCCTAAAAAGGCAAAAAGCAGCAAAAAACAGCTGCCGGCGAATTGATAATACAGTTTTTTGTTCATAAAAAAATCCTCATTTCTACAGGCAAACATAGTGAGTCTATTATACCATTTATCTTGGAGGGACAAAAGACAGTGGTGCAGGGGTGTTTCTTGAGGGACAATATTGTATAACAAGAAATTATCGCTTACTTCTTCTTTCGAATAATGTACGTTAGATTACAAAGAGTTTACAGTTTGGCGAAAAGAAGGAAATAACTTTTATAAAATCTTAAGAAATTGTATACTAAACGTAGGAAAAAAATAGAAGACGGAGGAACGTTCATGAACATGAGTTTATCGCGCAAAGAGCGTCGCAGAGAAGGACAGTCCAGTGAATTTTATCAAACGATGAGAAAAAGTGCCGCTGTTGTAGGGACAACCATAACCGCTTGCTCAGTAGTAGCGCCTTTGCTGACTCCAGTTCAAGCGGATGCCGTAGAAAATACTGTGGTGAGAAGTAACTTTGCTGCACCTAATACAGCAGCATTCATTACAGAAATCGCAACTTATGCACAGCCTGTTGCCCAAGCAAATGATCTTTATGCTTCAGTCATGATCGCACAAGCCATTCTTGAAAGCGGCTGGGGAAGAAGTGCCCTGTCCCAATCACCTAACCATAATCTTTTTGGAATCAAGGGCAGTCATAATGGTCAGACAGTCTATATGAATACAGCAGAGTATTTAAACAATCAATGGTTGACTATGAAAGAACCCTTCAAAAAATACCCTTCTTACAAAGAATCTTTTGAAGACAACGCACGAACATTAAGAAATGTTTCGCTAGGAAACGGTAATTATTATTATGCAGGTGCTTGGAAGAGCAATACGTCTTCTTACCGTGATGCAACCCAATGGTTGACGGGGCGTTACGCAACAGCTCCCAACTATGCTTCTTCATTGAATACGGTGATACAGCAGTATGGCTTGACTAAATATGATACACCAGCTTCAGGCAATGCCGGTGGTGGAGCAACGGTCAGTACGCCTAATACCGCTACAAATCCTGTCAGCAAGCCAGCAGCGACATCGTCAGTTTCTTCTGGTAGTCAAGGCTATACAGTTGCGTCAGGGGATTCTGTCTGGGGAATCGCTAATAAATTCGGCATCACAATGGATCAGCTATGTAGCTGGAACAATATTCGCAATAATTTTATCTACCCAGGACAAAAACTGACGATCAATGGTGGTACTGCCAAACAAACGACGAATACAGGGACCATATCTACCACGACAGCAAGTGCTGGTAGTTATACTGTTGCTTCAGGGGACTCGGTTTGGAGTGTGGCGAACAAGCATAGTATCACGATGGACCAATTGCGCAACTGGAACAATATCAAAAATGACTTTATTTATCCTGGTCAACACTTAGTCGTAAAAAATGATACTGGGTCAAAAAGTCAGGCCAACAAGACTACAGCAATAAGTTCTGTAACCAATGCCGGTAGTTATACCGTTGCTTCAGGGGACTCGGTTTGGAGTGTGGCGAATAAGCATGGCATCACGATGGATCAATTGCGCAGCTGGAACAATATCAAAAATGACTTTATTTATCCTGGTCAACGCTTAGTCGTAAAAAATTCTGGAAATAAACAGACAAGTAGCCCGACCACAGCTTCTACGAGCATTTCTTCATCAGCTGGCAGTCAAAAGTATACCGTTGCTTCAGGGGACTCGGTTTGGTCGATTGCTAATAAATTTGGTATCACGATGGACCAATTCCGCAGTTGGAACAATATCAAAAATGATTACGTCTATCCTGGTCAAAGCGTACGGGTCAGCGGTACGGCAACGGCTGCGAATCAGACGGCAAGTACGAGCAACTATACCGTAGTATCTGGCGATTCTGTCTGGGGAATTGCGGATAAATTTGGTATTTCCAGAGATCAATTTATTCAATGGAATAACATTAAAGACAACTTTGTTTATCCTGGCCAAAGCGTTCGCGTAAAATAGATTGCTATTCCGCTGTTTTTTTGATAGGATAAGTGCAAAGAATCTTTCACATTTGAGAAGGAATAGTAGAAACGTGTTGGAATCAAGAGAGTGCATGGCTGGTGGAAATGCACAGAAGACCTTTCGAACTCGCCTTCAAGTGATATTTGACTGAAATGAGTGTTTCTCAGAACCGCTCAAAGTAGGCAGATACGGCGATGGTCGTTAACACATCGAGGTCTGTTTCATAACAGATAAAATTAGGTGGTACCACGTTTATAACGTCCTATAAAAATCAATAGTGATTTTTATAGGACTTTTTTTTAAGTTCTGCTGATTTTTGATCAAGTCAGAGCACCAATTTTTAGGAGGCGTCCATAGTGAACTACAATCACAAAGAAATTGAAAAAAAATGGCAAAAATATTGGGCTAAGAAAAATGAGTTCAATACCCACGATCAACCGGATAAACCAAAGTTTTATGCGTTAGACATGTTCCCATACCCTTCTGGACAAGGATTGCACGTAGGGCATCCAGAAGGATATACAGCGACGGATATTCTAAGCCGCTTCAAGCGCAGCCAAGGATTCAACGTTCTTCATCCCATGGGTTGGGATGCTTTTGGGTTGCCTGCTGAACAATATGCATTGGATACCGGGAATGATCCGGCCGAGTTTACGAAAAAAAATATTGAAACATTCCGTCGTCAAATCAATTCACTGGGGTTTAGTTACGATTGGAATCGTGAGATCAACACGACAGATCCTGAGTACTATAAATGGACGCAATGGATTTTTACCAAACTTTATGAAAAAGGATTGGCTTATGAAGCCGAGGTTCCTGTCAATTGGGTTCCAGAGTTAGGAACGGTTATAGCCAATGAAGAAGTGATCGATGGCAAAAGTGAACGCGGCGGCTACGATGTTATTCGCAAACCTATGCGTCAGTGGATGTTGAAGATCACGGCTTATGCGGATCGCTTGCTAGATGATCTAGAAGAAGTTGATTGGCCTGAGAGCATCAAAGAAATGCAGCGGAATTGGATCGGTCGTTCTGTGGGTGCCAATGTCACCTTCAAAGTAGCGGGTAGCGATGCAGCATTCACCGTCTTTACGACACGACCAGATACATTGTTCGGTGCCACTTATACGGTTTTGGCTCCTGAACATGAGTTGGTACAAGCCATCACTACACCGGAGCAAAAAGCAGCGGTTGAGGCATATGTTGCAGAAACAGCGAAGAAGTCCGATTTGAATCGGACCGATTTGTCTAAAGAAAAGACGGGTGTCTTCACAGGGGCCTATGCGGTCAATCCAGCGAATGGGAAAGAAGTGCCAATTTGGATTGCTGACTATGTGTTGGCTTCATATGGTACTGGTGCGATCATGGCTGTGCCAGCTCATGACGAACGTGACCATGAATTTGCAAAAGCTTTTGGGTTAGAAATCATTCCTGTTCTGGCTGGAGGAGACGTTGAAGAAGCTGCTTATACTGAAGACGGTCCTCATATCAATTCAGAGTTTCTGGATGGTCTAGATAAAGAAGCAGCAATTGAAAAAATGAACCACTGGTTAGAAGAACAAGGAGTCGGTAAAAAAGAAATCAGCTACCGTCTGCGAGACTGGCTGTTTTCTCGGCAGCGTTACTGGGGTGAGCCTATCCCGATCATTCATTGGGAAGACGGTACTACAACCACTCTTCCGGAAGATCAATTGCCACTACGCTTGCCAAAAACCGATAATATCAAGCCAAGTGGTACAGGTGAATCGCCATTGGCGAATGTCAGCGAGTGGGTCAATGTCGTTGATCCAGAAACAGGCATGAAGGGACGTCGTGAAACGAATACGATGCCACAATGGGCGGGGAGCTCTTGGTACTTCTTGCGGTTTATCGACCCTCACAATAAAAATCGCTTAGCCGATTTTGACAAATTGAAACGCTGGTTACCAGTAGATATCTATATCGGTGGGGCAGAACATGCGGTGCTTCATTTACTTTATGCTCGTTTCTGGCATAAGTTCCTTTATGATCTTGGTGTCGTACCGACAAAAGAACCATTCCAGAAATTATTCAATCAAGGGATGATCCTTGGGGAAAACAATGAAAAAATGTCGAAGTCTCGCGGAAACGTCGTAAATCCGGATGATGTCATCGAACAATACGGAGCAGATACACTGCGCATGTATGAAATGTTCATGGGTCCATTAGATGCATCGATCGCATGGAATGAAAACGGCTTGGAAGGCAGCCGTAAATTCCTAGACCGCGTCTGGCGTTTGATCGTGGATGAAAATGGCAAAATGCGTGATCGAATTACTACATTCAATGATGGCAAACTAAGTAAAGTTTACAACCAAACAGTTAAAAAAGTTACCGAAGATTTTGAACAGCTTCATTTCAACACGGCTATTTCACAGCTGATGGTCTTTGTGAACGAAGCATATAAGTCCGATGCACTACCATATGAATATGTTGCTGGATTTGTCCAATTGTTGGCACCGATTGCCCCTCATATCGGTGAAGAACTATGGGCAATTCTCGGAAATAAAGAGGGCATCTCTTATGTGCCATGGCCAACTTATGATGAAAGTGCGCTAGTCGAAGATGAAATCGAAGTGGTATTCCAAGTGAACGGCAAAGTTCGTGCAAAAGCCAAAGTTCCTGCGGATGCAGACAAAGCGACGCTCGAACAGTTAGCTCAATCAAATGAACTGGTAAAAGAACAATTGAATGGAAAAACGATTCGCAAAATCATCGTTGTACCAAATAAATTAGTCAATATCGTCGCTAATTAATTGAAAAGAGGGACTGTGCCATAAGTCTCCTACAAGTAAAACTATCCGAACATTAACTATTATTGCTCCTGCGGTGCAGGGACTCCTCGTCGCAAAAGTCAGAGGAATCTATCCTAGCAATAGACTATTATTCGGTTTAACTTGTTGGATGATGACTTATGGCACAGTCCCTCTAAACATGTCTAAACGGTCGGAGCAGATGCAACTCCGAGAAATAAGTCGAAATACCCAAAAATTTGAAAAGCAATTTCTGTGTATTCCTCCTTATTTCTCGGAGTTTAACACTTCTGTCCCCGCTTTTTTTGTACAAAAAAGCAGCGGTTCAGCTGATGCAAACATCAACTGCCGCTGCATACTATTTTTTGCGAATAATGCCGTAAAACAATACAGCTGTAGCCACTAATGGAATGAAGATCACCAATAGAAAGCCATTTGGATATGTTGCGCGAGTGAAGATTTCTGTGGAAGTATCATTTGTGCCGATCAAGTGGTTTGCTACTAAAAATTGTCCGACCAATGCGATCATTGCTAGAAAACCTACTGTTGCCCCTGTTCCAAAGAAGATTTTTTTCTTTGTGCTGTTCATTGCGTCTGCCCCTTTAATATTCTCTATGTCCCATTATACAAAAAATGAAAAAGTCTTCAATGCGATTTTGTCAAATCATTGATTCGTAATACACTTGAAATGAATTTGACATATTTTTCTAGTCAGCTGACTCTTTCTAAGTGAAACGGCAATCAAATCATTCGCTGAACTAAGAGGGGTCTCGTATAATAGAATTAACGCAAATGAAAGCGCAGAAAGAAGGAATAAAAATGGACTATCAATCTTTTGAAGGTCAAGAGGCTTTTTTCAATGATTATCAACGAGTAGCAAAAGCAGGTTACCAAGAAGAAGAAGTGATCGATGACGTGCTGGAACAGCTGAATCAGCAATTGACTGCGGACCAGCTAATTTACCGAGTGGAAGCGGAAAAAACGAAAGACGGCGAAGTCTTTCTGTTTCCTTTCAGCAAATTCATGTATACCGAAGATTTGGACGCAGCAATCTCGACAGAATTTCGCTATGATGGTGCTCCTTATGTCTATGAAACCTATGAGGATGAACAACCATAATTTTCAGCAAGGTATTTAAATCAAGAACTTTTTAAGAGGCATTTGCATAGACACAAAAATAAACACCCAAAGGATGACCCGCTTGATGCTGTCATTCTTTGGGTGTTTGTTGTTAACGGATAGGTGAGGCAATGAAAAAATCAAAGCAAACGCTGAGCGATCTGCAAATCACCTTCATAAGGTTCTTTTTGACCATTGACTTTCAAATATTGCTCAGCGCCTTTACCAGCTAGAATCACGATATCTTGACTAGCGGCTTCAGCAACCGCTGATTGGACCGCAAGGCTGCGGTCCATCTGTTCTTCAATAATGACAGTAGGTGCAGTGATCGCAGCGGCTATCTCGGCAGCGATAGCACGAGGATCCTCAAAGTTAGGGTCATCAGAAGTTAAATAGACTTTATCTGCATACTCAGAAAGCGCTCGACCCATGTCAGGACGTCGTGATTCTGCTTTGCCGCCGGCACTGCCGGTCACAAAAATCAGCCGTCCTTTTGGCCGCAATGTATGGGCTAGCTCACTCAGTGACTTAAAGCTTAAGTAGTTGTGGGCATAATCAACGATGATTAATGCGCCATTTTGTTTTTCCAGAACGATCATTCGTCCTGGAATCGTTACATTAGGCAAGACAGATTGTGCTTCTTCTTGGGTAGCTCCCGCAAGACAAGCAGCAACGATTGCAGCAGTAGCATTGTCGTGATTGAATTCTCCTAGCAAAGCCAACTGATAGTCGCCATTCACAAGAAGAATATCTTTTTCAGAATGGATGCGGAATGATTTAGGATCGCCCGATTCCGCTGGTAATACTTGATAATCTCCATCGCATTGGCCATAGGTGATCAATGGTACTTGATGAGCAGCACAAGTTTCTTTTAATAGTTCAAAATAATCGCTTTGTCGGTTAATGATCATTTGTTTACTATTGTGGATCAACTCGCGTTTGCAGAAAAGATAATCATCAAAGTCCGGATGTTCTACTGGACCGATATGATCGGGCGAAATATTTAGAAAGATTCCAATTTCATAAGTGATCCCAGAGACACGTTTGGTTTTATAAGCTTGGGAAGAGACTTCCATTACTAGATGTGTCATACCATTAGCGACTGCTTCGGCCATCATAGCATACAAGTCTAACGTTTCCGGAGTCGTCAAAACTGCTTCCTGATAGTTCTTTCCGTCAACAGTATTTTCTTCAGAGGAGAAAAAAGCTACTTTCTGATTGGTTGTTTTGGCTAAAATCTCCCGCACAAAATAAGCACAGCTCGTTTTGCCTTTTGTTCCTGTGATTCCAATTTTAAACAGCTGATCTTGCGGATTGTTGTAAAAAGCCTGGGCAATACAAGCCATGGCTGCTCGGATATCTGTAACGATGATGCCATAGGCGGAACAATTTTCATAAGGGTGTTCCGAAACATAACATTGAAGACCCTGAGCAACGGCACTTTCCAAATAGCTTTCTTTGAACGCGGCACCTTTACAGAAGAATAGCGTATTTGCGTCTGTCTGACGCGAATCATAACTTAATGAGGTAAAGATCAAGTCGTTCATTTCTTGTGGAACGGTATAATGCCATTCTTGGCCGATAAACTCTTTTAATAGATTTGCTTCGATCAACAACCCGCGGATCTGATGGGGGGTAATGGTAAGTAGTGACATCTTGGTTCTCCTCGTTTCAAAAAGTTTAGTTTATTATAGCATATTCAGGCAAATCGAATGGAAGACAGCATGCGATTGGTCGTTCTTCTTCAATAATGTGAAGAAACTTTAATATGTTGCAAAAATAGATTGCTCGAAGTCCTTTTTCGAATTAAAATGAAGGGGATATGTTTGTAGAAAGTTGGAGAGAACTGCCATGGATAATCATACGCAATCTGCGTCAAAACAATTAACAACACAAGAAAAAATGGCTCAAGGATCGGCTTGGATGACACTGGGAAACATTGGTTCTCGGTTGCTCGGTGCGATCTATATTTTGCCGTGGTACTACTGGATGGGAGCCAACGGAGATAAAGCAAATGCATTGTTTGGAATGGGTTACAATGTCTATGCTTTGTTTTTGATGATTTCTACTGCAGGAATTCCAGCAGCGATTGCGAAACAGATTTCCTACTACAACTCAAGAGAAGAGTATCGTACAAGTCAGCGCTTGTTCCTGAGAGCTTTACAGTTGATGGCAGGATTTGGGGTAGTAACTGCTGGTATCATGTACATAGCCGCTCCTTGGCTGGCAACCGCATCTGGTGGCGGAGAAGAATTGATTCCAACGATGCGCTCCTTAAGCGTGGCACTTTTGGTCTTTCCATGTATGAGTGTGATGCGAGGATATTTCCAAGGAAATCAAGACATGAAACCATTCGCGATTTCTCAGATCGTTGAACAGATCGCGCGAGTCTTCTATATGCTGTTGGCAACGTTTATTATCATGCGGGTGGTAGAAGGCGACTATACAGCTGCTGTGACTCAATCAACGTTTGCTGCCTTTATCGGCGTTTTAGCAAGTGTTCTGGTTTTGGTTTATTATTTCCAGAAGCAGCGGGTTCGGATGGATGTTTTGCTGGACATGAGCAAAGAAGAAACAGAGATCCAAACCAAAGAATTGGTTTTATCCACCATCAAAGAAGCGATTCCTTTTATTATTGTTGGTTCTGGGATCACAATTTTTAAACTAGTGGATCAGTATACCTTTGTTCGAATTATGAAAGGATTTACACAATATTCCAATGATCAGCTCTTAGACATGATGGCAATCTTTGGCAGCAATCCAGACAAGCTGACAATGGTCGTGATCGGCTTAGCAACGTCGATGGCATCTACAGGGTTGCCTTTAATCAGTGAAGCAGTAGCGAAAAAGAATCAAGGAAATTTAGCTAAATTGATCAGTAATAACCTCCAGTTGTATTCCTTTGTCATGCTGCCTGCTACGTTTGGAATGATCGTATTGGCGTATCCATTGTATACATTGTTTTATCGACCGGATACATTAGGGGCAAGCGTCCTCGTTGCTGCTTGTATCTCTGGCTTAATCCTGGGCTTGTTCATGCTGACTTCTAGCATGCTGCAAGGGATGTACCATAACACAGAAGCGGTTATCTTCTTCTTTATTGGTTTGTTGCTAAAATTTATTTTGCAGTATCCGGCCATCTGGCTGTTCCAAGTTTATGGTCCTTTAGTCTCTACAACATTGGCACTTGGTGTGACTTGCTGGCTGAATATTAGAAAAATGTTGACTAAAGGCCACTTCAATGCCAAGTTGACCTTTAGAAGAACGGTTTTGATTTTCCTGATGACTCTCATTATGTTAGTGATCGCGCTGATTGCTCGGCAATTGTTTGGTCTGGTCTTAAGTTCGGATCGCAAAGTCCAAGCCTTTATTCTTTCTCTACTGGTTGCAGCAGTCGGTGGCGGGGCCTATATTTATATGGCATTGAAAATCCGCTTAGCAGAAAAACTACTGGGCTCATCAATGATTCGTTTGCGTAAGAAATTGCGAATCAAATAACCCAATAAACCTGATTAGCCGCTGAGATCGCATGGATCGATCAGGCGGTTTTTTCAGTAAAAAAGATCGCAAAGAGAGAGGCGAGAAAACATGCGACTAGATAAATTCTTAGCAGATATGGGGTATGGCTCACGAAAAGAAGTGAAGCAAGCAATCAAGAAAGGCGTTGTTGCGGTCAATGGTCAACAAGTCAAAAGTGATAAATTCCAAGTAGCTGAACAAGAGGATCAGGTTTCGTTTGCAGGAGAACTGGTACGTTACCAGAAAGATTTCTATTATTTATTGAACAAACCGGCTGGTGTGATTTCTGCAACGACCGATCCGGAAAAGACAGTCTTGGATTTGTTTGCGGCGGAAGATTATCGCCGGGATCTTTTTCCAGTCGGTCGTTTGGATAAAGACACCGAAGGACTACTGCTAATTACGAATGATGGCCAGCTAGCTCATCGGTTATTGTCACCCAAAAAACACGTCGAAAAAGAGTATTATGCAGAAGTTCGAGGGATCATGACCGAAGAGGATCGTCACCAATTTCTCCAAGGAATCGAACTGGATGGGGAAACTCTCATGCCGGCACAGCTGACGATTTTAAAGGTAGACGAGCAGGCCGAGACATCCACGATTACCTTGATTTTGCATGAAGGGAAGTTTCACCAAGTAAAACGAATGGTGCAGGCAGTGGGAAAAGAAGTGACTTATCTCAAGCGTACTCGAATGGGCGGGTTACAGCTGCCGAAAGATTTGGCATTAGGAGAGTATCGCTCAGTGACAGAAAAAGAGCTGGCACAGCTTTCTGCTGAACCAGCGGAAGATTGAATTGTTGCAGCGAATGAAGCCTGACGGCTGTGCCCAGTATGTGGAATGAGACTAGAGGCAATGTCTCTGCTGCTTCAGAAACATTCTGTCCATCACCAGAGCCCAGGCAGCGCTTTGATCTGCAGTGACTCTTGTGAGAATGGATGGGTCAAATAAAGTTCATAGGCATGCAGCTCAAGGCGAGCTGCAGTTTTTTTCTGATAAAGAGGGTCTCCGACGATAGGATGTCCAATGCTAGCAAGGTGGACACGAATCTGATGCGTACGTCCTGTATCTAATACACAATAGATCGAAGTCGTTTGGGCATTGCGAGCGGCAATCTCAACGTGTGTCACCGCAGATAAGCCATTGCGTGGGTCAATGACTCGTTTGCGACGGTCGTGGCGATCGCGTCCGATTTTTTTGCGAATGGTTTGGTTTTGATCCAATTGTCCCCAGACTGTTGCTTGGTAGCGACGATAAATTTGCTTACTTTCAAGCATTCGTCCCAAAATAGGCAAGACTAAGGGGTTTTTAGCAAATAAAATGACGCCGCTGGTCTCTTTATCTAATCGGTGAACGACATAGGGTCTTGTCTCTGGTGAAAGATATGCAGCCAGATCATTCATAAGTGTGTCGGTTTCATTTGGTTGGTTGGGGTGGGTTTTGATACCAGCGGGCTTATTGACAACGATCAGATGTTCATCTTCAAACAACACCGTAATCTTCTCTTTGTTCCCAGAAATCACTGGCTGATACGTGTAATCTGCTTCTTCTAGAAGAAGCGTGAGCTGATCCCCACCTGCTACTTCCTGATGAAAAAGGGCTGTTTCACCGTTGACGCGTACATTTTTGCGGGTTCGCAGTAAATGGCGTACTTTGCGAGGGACGAGCCATTCTTGTTCTAATAATTCCCGAATCGTTGTTCGGGGATGGTCATTAGGTAATGTAATGGTATATTCCATAAAAATCCCTTTCTAAGTTGTGATCTATTTGCTATTATAGCATCTTTAAGATTTTCTTATAAAAAAAACAACAAAAAACAGAAGTTTCGCTGATAGAATTGACGAGCAATCTTTTGTGGATGAAATTTACTGCTAGAGCCGTATTCCAAACGGTTTGATATATGCTACACTTTGTTAAAAGGAGCGTGGAGAAATGGATTTGAAACAAATCCTTCACAAGATAAAAGAATCGATCCAAACTTTCTGGCGTTGGATCAAGCCTTATCTACAGCAATTCCATCAATGGCGCAAACGCATTTGGAAGAAATATCATGTGAATAAAATAGTTATTTTACTGACTTTAGTGGGTATTTTAGTGATGAGCGGTTACTTGTTTTATATCGCCAAGAATACCAAAGTTAGTGAATTAGAATCAGGATTGAAAGAGTCCACTGTGATCTACGATGCTAAAGGAGAAGAAGCTGGGCAGCTCTATTCTCAAAAGGGCACCTATGTTGATTTAAAAAGCATTTCCCCAGCAGTCGTTCACGCACTGATCTCAACGGAAGACCGGAATTTTTATAATCACCATGGGTTTGATATCAAAGGGATCGCTCGGGCGGCCTTGCGGATGGTAGTCAATCGTAGTGCAGAAGGTGGCGGTGGGAGTACAATTACGCAACAGCTAGCAAAGAATGCCTATCTTTCTCTCGATCAAACCTTTAGTCGAAAAGCCAAAGAACTGTTTCTAGCGATTGAAATCGAAAAAAAATACTCAAAAGATGAAATATTGGAAATGTATTTGAACAGTTCCTATTTCGGTAATGGAGTCTGGGGGATTCAAGATGCTTCGCTCAAATATTTTGGTGTCAATGCTTCAGATTTGACGGTGGGAGAAGCAGCTACCTTAGTAGGTATGCTTAAAGGTCCATCAATTTATAATCCTATCGATCATCCAGAAAATGCGACGAACCGCCGAGATACTGTTCTAGGACTGATGGTGGACAACAAAATGCTGGATCAATCTGTGGCCGATCAAGAAGAGCAAGTTTCAATAGCTAGCCTGTTGTACGATGGCTATGGCAATTCAGAATCTGGCTATAAATATCCTTATTACTTCGATGCAGTGATCGATGAAGCGGAGTCTTACGGACTTGATGCGGATGATGTGATGAATCGTGGATACAAAATCTACACAGCACTGGATCAAAACTATCAGGCACAAATGGAAGCTGCCTATAAAAACGATGCGCTCTTTCCAGAAAATGCGTCTGATGGAACGATGGTCCAATCAGGTTCGGTGGCATTAGATCCGACAACTGGCGGTGTTCAAGCATTGGTAGGGCGACGAGGCGAACATGTTTTTCGCGGGTTCAATTTTGCTACCCAAATGAAACGCTCGCCAGGTTCGACAATCAAACCCATCAGTGTTTATGCACCTGCAATCGAAGCGGGCTATAATCCAGATAGTATTTTGGAAGACAAACCTCAAAGTTATTATGAGGCAAAGAATTACGATGGGACCTATTCCGGTGAAGTGCCGATGTATCAAGCATTGGCTCAAAGTTTAAATCTGCCAGCTGTTTGGACACTTCATGAAATTGGTCTCGACCGCGGATACAAAAAGACTCAGGAATTTGGGCTAACATTGTCAGAATCGGACAAATATTGGGGATTGGCGTTAGGCGGATTGGAAACTGGCGAATCACCGTTGACCATGGCTGCCGCGTATGGTGTCTTTGCTAGCGGAGGCTATTACTACCAACCGCATTTGATCACCAAAATCGTTGATTCAACGGGCGCGGTTATTGTAGATAATACTTCAGTCAAAGGAAAACAAGTCATCTCCAAAGAAACAGCAGACAAGATGACAAGCATGATGCTGGGTACCTTCTCTAATGGAACTGGGGTCAGCGCTAGCCCTTATGGCTTTACGATCGCAGGAAAAACCGGGACAACGGAAACAAACTTTGATTTATCAAAAGTCAATGATCAGTGGATCGTTGGGTATACACCTGATCTCGTAATCTCCACCTGGCTGGGCTTTGAACAAACGAGTGCCGAACACTATTTGACTGGAACCAGCGGGCAAGTCGTCGGCAAGATATTTAAAGCGGAAGCCGAAAGTCTGTTGCCTTACAGCCAAGGAAGTCAGTTCCAAGTAGCAGATGCCTATATGACTGGTGGGAAACTGATGGCAGCAGATGAAGTGCCAGATCCAAATGAATCAACGGACAACGATGACTGGAAAAAATCAGTTGACGAGTTTGCCGAAAATGCCAAAGAAGGATTAAAAGATTTTGGTGAGCGTGTCAAACAAGGAACCAAAGAGCTTTTTGGTAATCTATGGAATACGATCAATGGTAATTGATGTTAGCTTCTACTGCATGTGCATCCGAACAGTATGTTATAATAAGAAAAAAACAAAGTGAGGGAACAGTATGGCAAATATTTATGACACAGCGAATCAATTAGAACGAGAATTACGAGAATCCGAACAGTTTCAAGATTTAAAAGCCTCGTTTGATCGTTTGAAAGAAAACCAAGAAGCGTATAGCTTATTCAAGGAGTTCCAAGGCTTGCAACAAGCTTTGCAACAAAAAATGATGGCAGGCCAAGAAATGACAGAAGAAGAAGCACAGCAAGCACAAGAACTCTCTCAAAAAATTCAGCAAGATCCAATCGTTTCGGAATTGATGCAAAAAGAGCAAGCATTTAGTCTGGTGGCCAATGATTTGAATCGAATCATCATGGGCCCTGTGCGGGACTTATACGAAGCCTAAGCGCTAGCCTGCTGACTTACCGCAGCACAAAAGAGTCCAAGAGGGGTTCTCAAACAGAGGCCTCGGACTTGTGCCAATTCTATGCCAATTTACAGTGCTTTAGATAGCGTTAGAGGCTAATTTGAGCGGACAACATTCGAAGGATCGGGGACTTCCTCGACCCTTCGAATTTTTTGTTCAAAAAGGCGAACAAATTTTCGTGTTTTGCTGACGAAAAAACAAAGAAATGTTATGATAGAAGCAAAAGGGGGAAAGGTATCATGCGTTTTTTACATAGTGCTGACTTGCATATTGATCGTTCTTTCGAAGGGATCCGCATGTTATCGGATAACGTCAAAGAGCAGCTTCCACTGATCAATCGAAAAATAATCAAAAAACTGGTTGATACGGCACTGGAGCATGAAGTGGATTTTGTTCTCTTGGCGGGGGATACCTTCCACCAAGCCCGTCCAAGTCTGCGGATCCAGCATGACTTTTTTCAAGAGATTTCCCGACTTGCGTCAGCAGAGATCCCTGTCTATATGATCTTTGGTAACCATGATTACTATGATCCGCAGCGTTATTGGTTTGATTTTCCTGAGAATGTTGTGCTGTTTCCCAGTGAGACGGTTGAAACGATCAAAGGCGTAACCAGAAATGGTGAGACCTATGCTATCAGTGGCTTTAGTTATCAGCAGCCTTGGATTACACAGAACAAGATCAGGGAATTTCCTAATCGCCAAGCGGTTGATTTCCATATCGGTATGTACCACGGGGATAGTGCGGGGGAACATTATGCACCATTTTCTGTGAGTGAAATGAAGCAGAAAGGCTATGATTATTGGGCACTAGGTCATATTCATGTTCCTAAGATCCTTTCAGAAGAGCCTGCGATCGTTTATCCAGGGACCCCACAAGGCAAAACGCAAAAAGAACAAGATACAGGCGTTGTTTTAGCCACTTTGAGTTCCCATGGTACCGAGATCCAGACGGTCGACGTAGCAGAAATCACATGGGCACAACAAGAAGTCTCATTAGCAGCTTGTAAGGATCAGCGTTCGATTTTGCAAACGATTTTGAAGGAGGTCAACACGAATCAGCCACGACTGATCAAATTAGTGCTGACAGATACGGATCAGTTATCTTCAGATTGGTTTTCTGAAACCGAAAAAAATGAAATGATCGCCTATTTGAACGAGCAGCTGTCAAGAGACGTATTACAGACAATTTATGCAATCGAAGTCTACAAAACAGAGACAGACAAAATTCCATTAGCGATCCCGGCGTCCTATGTTGATCAATTACTAGCTATTTATCAAGACCCGTCTATTTTTGCTGAAGGACTGAATGATTTGCTTCGTCATCCGTTGCTTTATCGCGGGATTGATCAAGGTGCCTTTCAAGAAGAGGTCTTACAGCAGACGAAACACTTGCTGGAGAATGATTTCCAGTGGGAGGAAGAAGTATGAGAATCTTAAAAGCAGAAATCACTGGGTTTGGCCGTTACCATGATCAAGTGATTGAATTTTCCCAAGGAAATCAATTGCTTTTTGGCAACAATGAAATTGGCAAGTCGACATTGTATCAGTTTATTGCGGCTATGCTGTTTGGTTTTCCTAAAAGAACAGCTAAGAAAAAGGATTATACCCCCAAAAATGGGGCCGCTTATGGAGGCAGATTGTGGCTAGTTGTCGAACCTTACGGGGAAGTGATGATCGAACGTTACCGTCAAATCGATCGAGGAAGAGCCAAAGTCCATTTCAACGGGCAGACCGGCGACGAGGAAATGCTGGCACAGTTGCTGCAACCCTTGAATCAGACGTTGTTTTTCGATGTATTTACTTTTCAGCAAGAACAACTTGCCCAAATTGACAAGCTGCAAGAAAATGAATTGCATCAAGCACTGATTTCTTTGGGAATCAGTGGGAGTCAAAAGATGCTGCAACAAGTGGCTCGCTATGAAGCAATCAATCAACAAAATTATAAACCGCGGGGACAAAAACTCCCTTTGAACCAAGCGTTGAAACGTTTGGAGAAACTACAGGAGAAAATTGCCCAAAAAGAAAGCGAAGAACATCGCTTGCAACAGCAGTATCAGCAGATTTCACAGATTCAAAAAGAATTGCGGCAATTAGAAGAACAGCAGCAAGTGCAAAGCGATGCTTATCAAGCTGTTCAACAACAGATCAGCCATTGGCCATTGTATGAAGAATGGCAACAGCTATCAAGCCAGCCAGCTGCAGTAGCAGAAAAAGACGCTCAGGAAATCAGCAGATTTTATCAGACCTATCAGCACTTAACAGAAGATATTCATCAAAAAGAAGCAGAACTTGATCGTTTGGAACAAGGGCAAGCTTCAGATAAATATTTCTTTTATCTGGACAACGAACATTTGATCACTCAGATCCTTCAGAAACAAGTTGAGATGGCCCGATTGATGGATCGGCAGGAACAGGCGCTAGAAAAGGAACAACAAGCACGAATGGCGTTGAACCAGCTGATCAATAGACGGCAATGGTCAAAAGAATCACCACCACTGCAGACAGAACAAATCCAGGAACAATTAATGAATCTGGAGCAAAGCGACTACCAGTTAGAGGAAGCAAACAAGCGCTTAGAGTGGTTAGAAGAGAAGGAAAATCATCTTCAACATGCTTTATCACGGTTGGAACAGGCGCACCCAGGATTGATGGGAGAGCAAAAAATGGCTATTCCTATGGTGCCATTAGTAGGTGGTTTGGTTGCTTGTGTTGCAGCATTCTTTTTACCGTCTCCTTGGCGCTGGTTGTGTATAGCGGCTGGCACCGTTGGTATTGGACTAGCAATTTGGGAGGCAATGAAACAACGTCCTCATAAACAAGGTGACAGCAAAAAACAATGGCAAGAGTTATTGTTGCAAACGGATCTGGTTGCCTCAGAGATCGCAGATCTGACAGAAGCCAATAATTTACAAAAACAACAGAATGAACGATGGCGTCAGGCGCTGCAACCTTTTTTTGGCACGGAACCTTATCACAGATGGTCGGTCTTCTTGCTGCAGTACCAAGAGGATGTTACTAATTATCAGTTGCATGCTCATCAGCTTCGCGAAGCCAAAGAACAACTGCAAGAGGTCACAGAACAGCTTCAGCCTTATCAAGCGATGTTTACACCTTTTGCTGATTGGTTGCCCCTGCAAAATAAGACAATACTGGAGCAGGCTCAGCTATTGCATGAATTCAATGAAGAGATGCAGGCTGTTAAATTGGCGCGTTTACAGCAGCCCAGCACGTTGTTGGCGCAGCAACTTGCTCGCAAAAAGGCGGAGCGGGCTGAATTGTTGAAGGCTTCTCAAGAGATTCTCTCACAAGTTGGCATTGATCAGCCAGCAGAAATCAGTCTTTGGCTCAAACAATGGGAGACGCATCAGCGGGCGGCAAAGCGGGAAGCCGAATTAGCAGTCATGCTGGATCCGATTTTCCCGGAACCAATCACACAAGAAGAATTGCTGGAAAAGAAAACGCAAGTGGCACAAAAGCAAAAAGAGCTGCACCAGCTTAGTCGACAAAAGGCAGAGCAAAGGCAACGGCTTGAACTAGAAGTAGCCGCCAGCCAAAAAAGCGGTACGTTGAGCCAGCTCTATCAGGAAGAAAGCGAACTGCGGGCAAAAATCGAGGAATTGGCTCTTGCTTGGAGCAGTCGACAATTAGCTGCTTCGGTATTGTCCGATTTGACGACTGAATTGTCTGAGCAACAATTGCCGCAATTACTAGAAAAAGCTTCGATATATTTCAGATTGCTTTCCAATGACCGCTATCACCAAGTAACACTGCATGAGGGGCAATTAGTTGCCAGCAATGCTAGCGATAGTTACTCGATCATCGATCTATCAACAGGAACAAAAGATCAGCTGATCATGGCGATCCGCTTCGGTTATCTTGCGTTGCAACAAAATCATCCTCTTAGTCCCATCATTATCGATGATGGCTGGTTGCATTATGATAGTGCACGAAAAGAACGGTTAGCGGAATTATTCGCTGAGTTTGGCCAATATTACCAAGTAATTTGTTTGTCTTCTGACCAAGAAATGGTAAGCTATTATCATAAATACCAGCAATCCGTACAAGAACTTAGTCAAAGGATGTGAGAAATTTGGCTATGCGCCAAATGTTAACATGAAAAAAATTCGAGAATTGACCGTAGATGAGACGTTTCAACTGTTTTTGTTGATTAAAAATGCGGATGTTCGTATCGCAAAAAATGGCAAAAAGTTTATCGCGTTTACTTTTCAAGATACTTCTGGAACAATCGACGGAAAGTTTTGGGATGCTTCTGAGGAAGAAATCAATCGCTTCGAGGCTGGTAAGGTCGTTTTATTAGATGGAAAGCGAGAAGTTTATCAAGGAAATCCCCAAGTCAAGATTTTGCATCTGCGTCTGGCAAAACCAGAAGAACCTCATGACCCGAGCCAGTACATGGAAAGAGCCCCTCTGAAAAAAGAAGACATGGAAGAGGAAATTAATCAGACATTGTTTGAAATCACCAATCCTCATTGGAATCGTATCGTTCGTTTTTTGCTGAATAAATACAAGAAAGAATTTTTTGATTTTCCAGCAGCTAAACGGAATCACCATGCCTTTGCTAGTGGATTGGCTTACCATACAACGACCATGTTGCGAATCGGAAAATCTTTGATCAAAGAGTATCCGGAAATCAATGCACCGCTTTTGTATGCAGGAATTATCCTGCATGATTTAGGAAAAGTGATTGAATTGACGGGACCAATGACCACAGAGTATACATTAGCTGGAAATCTGGTTGGACATTTAGTGCTAGTAGATGAAGAAATCACCCAAGCGTGTATTGCTCTGAAATTTGATGATAAACAAGAAGATATCGTTGTGCTGCGGCACATGGTTTTGGCTCATCATGGATTGTTGGAATATGGCTCACCAGTTCGCCCAAGAATTATGGAGGCGGAGATCCTGCATCAAATCGATAACATCGATGCTTCTATGCAAATGATGTTGTCATCTATTCGCTTAACGGAACCAGGAGAATACACTGAGCGGATTTTTGGGATGGATAATCGTAGTTTTTATGTGCCGAAAGATGTATAAATAAAAAAAGATTGGCTTTTGCCAATCTTTTTTTTCTGTTATTTTTCAGAGGAATCTGTAGCAGATGAACTAGTTGTTTCAGTTGATTCTTTTGTAGAATCAGTTGCATTCTCTTTGTTATCTGATGCATCTGTAGCAGAAGAATCAGTTGAATCTTTTGTTTCTGCTGCAGAAACATAGTCAGAAAGAATATCAGCTAGATCTTCATCTTTCATTTTCACATTGGCAGCTTTCAGTTCTTTACCAATCGTTTTTGCCACGAATGTAGAATCGTTCAATAGCGTGTTTTGTGCGATTTCTGTGATTTGATCTTTGTATTTATCCATGTCGTTGCCTTTGTCTTGGTTTTTGACCATTTTGACAATGTAATAGCTTGTTGTATAAGTAGAAGCATCCGTAGCAGAAATGACCTCTGAAATTTCACCATCTTTTAATGCAAAGGCAGCTGTTTGTACTTCAGCTGGCACAGTTGTTGAGGTTGAGTCGAATTTGACTGTACCGCCATCTTCTGCAGTCGCTGTGTCTGTTGATTTTTCTTTTGCTAATTTACTAAAGTCAGCACCATCTTTTTGAGCTTCTTTTAATACATCTTTTGCATCATCTTCACTAGTCAATTTGATCAATTGTGCTTCAACTTCTGGATGGAAAGAATCCCAAGCTGCTTTCAGCTCATCATCACCAATATCCATGTTCGCTTTTAGCCCTTCTTGTAATGCTAATTGCTGTCTGATTTGTTCACGATAGCTTTTTTTAGTAAGTCCAGAAGCTTCCAATGCAGACTCAAATTTATCACTGTCGCCATATTGTTTCGCAGTTTGATCGTATTGCTTGTCGATCATTTTCTCTGTAACATCATCCCCATATTTTTGATCGAAGACTTTTAAGACGATCAATTGGCGGATAAGACTTTGGTTATTCTGATCTGTTTTTGCTTGTTCGTAAAAATCTTCAACCGTGATTTTACCGCCTTTCATGGTTGCAATCTCATTACTTGAACTTCCGGAACAAGCAGCTAATGTCAAAACGCTCAGTGCACTGACTGCTGCTAAAATCAATTTTTTCTTCATTCGTTTAAGCACTCCTATTTTCTAAATATTTCAAAGAATCACAGCTAATACTATACCACACTCTTTTTTTAATTGGGAAGAAAACAAATGATGTTTCAAACAAAATTCATAGATTCTCCAATATTTGCTACTTATTTTCTTCTTGGGGAACTGATTTGGCTTGTATCGTCGTGACATGTTGGTTCAAACGATCCACGTGGGTCTTTATCCGCTCGATTCTTGGCTGTGCTTGGAATTTGAATGATTCAAAATCTTTTGTGAAAGACTCTTTGACAACAGGAATCGTTTCGTCAACCGTTTTACGCGTCAATGTGACAGCATCTTTTAAGTTTTTGACACTTTCATTAAACTCAAGAGTCGCTTCCGTGGTCTCATCGACATAACGAAGCATTTGTTCACGGGTTTCTTTACCGCTTTTTGGTGCAAATAGCAGCCCGCCTAAGCCGCCGGCGAGAGAGCCGAATAACAAACCTTTGATAAAGTTACCGATCATTTAGTCCACCAGCTTTCCGATTTTTTCAGCGATCTCTGTTAGCTGTTCCTGTGAGTAATCCTCTGCATGATTACCGAAATGCATCGAGAAATCATCTTTTTCATCGTAACGAGGAATCAAATGAATATGGGAATGAAAAACAGATT
The DNA here is from genome assembly GCF_040910045.1 of Enterococcus sp. RTP21361st1_A6_RTP21361_211029. Lineage (NCBI taxonomy): Bacteria > Bacillati > Bacillota > Bacilli > Lactobacillales > Enterococcaceae > Enterococcus > Enterococcus sp. RTP21361st1_A6_RTP21361_211029. The sequence goes on from NZ_JBDGBK010000022.1 coordinate 23,538, forward strand.
GATAAGCCAATTCTTTATTGTTATTGATTATGTTGAGTCCATTGATCTCAGGAAAGGCTTTTTCGATTGCCCGAGCGATTTTAGGAACGCGAGCAAAGACCTCTGCAGCAAGGGCTTCATCATACTCAAAAATATCCGTTACGTGGACTTTCGGAATAACTAATGTATGTCCAGGTGTTACTTGGGAAATATCCAAAAAGGCATAGACTTGATCATCCTCATATACTTTGTAACTAGGGATGTCACGATTGTTGATCTTACAAAAAATACAATTTTCCATTTCATAAACCTCCTTGTTCTTCTAGTCCTACTTTACCATATTCTGCTGATTTCGGCAGTTTTTGTTCTTGAATTCCTTCAAAAGCAGGCCATCGCTTCTTTTCCATGTAAAGTACGGATGTTTGTGGAGAGAAACGCTTGCATTTGTCCGCTTGCACCAATAGACTTAAAAGCAGAAATAGAAAAGGACGGATACGATGAAACCAATCATTAAAGAAACGTTACAGAAAAAAAAGACCAAACGAGAAAAAATCAGCTATCTTGCCTATGCATATAAGGAGTGGCTGATTGCAGGACTAGCAGTCATTCTAGTAGGAGGTTCGCTGATCTATTCGATGACAAGACCAAAAGAAGTTGTTTATACAGTGGCTGTTGTTTCTGAGACCAGTGAACAGCAGCCCACACAATCTGAATTTGAAAAAGCAGCGACGGATTGGGTGAAGCAAAACGTGGCGCCTGATCACGAAATAACAGTTACATTTGTTTCCTATGAAGATCCAGCCGCTGTCCAAGCCTTTACGACCCGTTTAGCTGCCGGAGCAATTCAAGCCGTCATTTTTGATGCGTCCGAAGCAGACATGTGGGTCGAGCGTTTTGGTAGCAGTGAGCTGCCAAAAGAACCATTGCAAGTAGCTGGACACGAGTATGTTGTTCAAATAACTAATAACGGAAAATAGCAGATTTCAAGAAGTAGATGACTGCTCTTTGACCGCTGCTTCATGGTATAATAGTTGATATTGGAGGAACGAAAATGACATTACAAGTAGAAAATGTAACAGGCGGTTATACACAGCTACCTGTTCTAAAAAATATTGATTTTTCGATCGCGGATGGTGAACTTGTGGGGTTGATCGGTTTGAATGGTGCTGGTAAAAGTACCACGATTAAAGAAATCATTGGTCTGCTACAACCTCACACTGGAAAAATCACTATCAACGGACTATCGCTGAAAGAAGATCCGCAAGCGTATCGCAAGCAGATCGGCTACATTCCTGAAACGCCTTCTCTTTATGAAGAATTGACTTTAAAAGAGCATATCGAAGTAACGGCAATGGCCTATGACATCCCCAAAGATGTCGCACTGCAACGGGCGGAGCGGTTATTAAAAACATTTCGCTTGGAAAATAAGTTGGACTGGTTTCCAGCAAATTTTTCTAAGGGAATGAAACAAAAAGTCATGGTTTTGTGTGCTTTTCTAATTGAACCAAGTTTGTACATCATCGATGAGCCTTTTTTGGGCTTAGATCCATTGGCAATCAATGCATTGCTTGAATTGATGAATGAGATGAAACAAACCGGGGTATCGATTTTAATGTCGACCCATATCTTGGCTACAGCTGAGAAATATTGTGACAAGTTTATCCTGCTTCACAATGGCGAGATTCGAGCCCAAGGAACGCTGTCGCAATTACAAAGCCAATTTGGGGCTGAAGGAGCTTCCCTCGATGAGTTGTACTTAGCATTGACAAAGGAGAGTCAGCTATGAAGGGGTTCTTCTCACAACGCTTGCAACGACACCAGAAACAGATGAGTCGCTATTTGCGTTATGTTTTCAATGATCATTTTGCGATCCTCATCACATTTCTAATGGGTGGACTGGGTCTATATTATTCGAATTTTTTAAAAACGCTCCCTCGGCCGTTCCCTCAGGGGGGGATCGTATTGCTATTGATCTGGTTGGCACTTTTGTCAGTCGGCAAGTTGGCAACATTGGTGAAACCAGCAGATTTGATTTTTCTTTTAGCTAAAGAAAAGCAGATGGCGGACTATCTTGCTCAAGCACTGCGCTATTCAATGTGGCTGCCTTTTGGGGTCTCCTTTTTAGTCGTTGGTGCGACGATGCCTTTAGTCGTAGTAGTTACTGAACAAACGTTTGCGAGCTTTTTCTTTTATTTAGGGACGATTTGGTTATTAAAAGTTACGGATCTCTGGTTACAGCGTTTGTCTCTTTATCAAGGACAAGAACAGCGTAACAACCAGCGTGTTCTGTGGGTGATTGCTGCAGTAAGCAGCCTTTTAGCTAGTCTGTATGTTGCACCTTGGGTTGGATTGCTCTTAGCTGTTCTACAAGCTGCTTGGTTCAACCTTCAGTGTCGTCCGACAGGTCTTCTATTAGGTTGGGATCGCATGATCCACATGGAAGAAACGAGACTTCATCGCATTTATCGGTTTATCAACTTATTCACAGATGTACCTCAAATCACAGCAGCAGCCAAACGCCGCAAGTATTTAGATGGTCTGTTGAATAGGATTCCTTTTGGACAGGAACAGACTTATCGCTATCTATATGCTCGCCGCTTTTTGCGAGGGGAACAATATAGCGGGCTTTTTTTCCGTTTGACACTGATTGGTGTATTAGTGCTTTTCTTTGTTCAAGAATGGTGGCTTAGTCTAGGGTTAGGATGTATGTTTCTTTATTTGATCGGTTTTCAGCTACTGCCGATGTATAATGAGTTTCAGTACATGATTTTGACTCATTTATATCCAATCGAGGAAGGGCAAAAACAGACAGCCATTAATTGGCTATTGCTTAGATTATTAGGCGGAGCTGCTTTCATTTTTGGTGTAGTCGGCTTGTTCCGAGCGGCAATTCTTTGGCAAGGAGTGCTAGTGCTGTTGGGCTTTTTGTTATTTACAGGACTCTTTTTGGTTTTCTATGTACCTGCCCGCTTGAAAAAAATGCAAAGTCAATAAAGATGGCTGGACGTTACTCGAAAAAACCGAACGCATATGCGCTTGACGTTGACTCTTTAGGAAGCTAGAATAAGAGATACTGTGAAATAAGGAGAGAAGCTAGGATGGATATTCGCTTGGATCAAGATTGGCGCCTGAGACCAATCAAAGGCGACACCGGCAAAGCCTACATTGGCTTGAAGGACAATGATAAAGTCTTTATCAAACGAAATACGACCCCGATGCTTGCGGCACTCTCCAAAGAGGGGATTACTCCTAAACTTGTGTGGACCAAGCGTACCGGCAATGGCGATACGTTGTCTGCTCAAGAGTGGCTAGATGGACGTGTATTGGACCCCGAAGAGATCGGTCAAAGAAATGATGTGATCGATGTATTGTATCATTTGCACCATTCCAAAACATTAGCGAAGATGCTGAGCAAAATCGGTGGTCAAGTGATGACACCAGAAAAAATGTTAGTTGAATATGAAGAAAACTTACCTAAAGCGGTTGTTCAAAATCGCTTTATTGCTATTGTTTATCGTTATTTAAGAGAGAATATTCCAGAATTTCAGGAACAAAAGGCCTCCGTCGTTCATGGGGATGTCAATTACCGTAATTGGCTTGTTTGCCAAAACTATCTGTATTTGGTTGATTGGGATTCGATCATGTTTGCGGATCCCGCAATGGATATCGGTACGATCTTAGGGCATTATGTTCCATTATCCAGCTGGCCGCATTGGCTAGTGCGTTACGGGATTCATGGCAGCAGTGAAGTGATCGAGAAAATTTATTGGTATGCTTTATTAAGTATGCTTCAGGAAGTAAAGAAGTACTACCAACGCGGGGATTATAAAGCAATGAATGCAGAGATTCTGCAATTAAAAAGAATTTATAGTGAATGAGAAGATGGAGCGAAGCAACAAGTTCCATCTTGTTTTTTCGGAAAGGAAACAACATGAGAGTAAGAAAACGTGCGGGAGCAGAAGAATTAGTCCAAGCGCATCCCGAATTTGTAGTAGCTGAACCGACAGCGTGGAAAGGCCGTTGGAAGGAACGATTTGGCAATGATCACCCATTGCATATTGAAATCGGTATGGGAAAAGGCCGTTTCATTACCGAAATGGCTAAAGCACATCCGGAAATTAATTATATTGGCATCGAAATGCAAATCAGTGTGGTTTCCATTGCACTGGATAAACTGATCGAACAAGATATCCCTAATGTGCAGCTGCTGCACGTTGACGGTTCCGCATTGACGAATTATTTTGCGGATCATGAAGTCGATCAAATCTATTTGAATTTTTCAGATCCTTGGCCAAAAAAGAAGCATGAGAAACGCCGACTAACATCGAAAGCTTTTTTGGCAGTCGATGAACAAATTTTACGTCCGAATGGTGAAATTCATTTCAAAACGGACAATCAAGGCTTATTTGAATATTCACTCGCCAGCTTTTCACAATATGGTATGGTTTTAAAACAAGTATGGTTGGATCTTCATCAAAGTGACTATGAAGGAAATATCATGACCGAGTATGAAGAGAAGTTTTCCAGCCGCGGTCAAAGAATCTACCGGGTAGAAGCCCAATTTGTGGCACCAGAAGATACGACCAAAAGTTAAATAAGCGAGTCTTAGCGTTCAGACTGTAGCACAAGGCAGAAAATGTCTTTGTTCTACAGTTTTTTTGTATAGAAAAGTAAAAGCTGCGTATCTCTTTTTAGGAGGGTGACAATGGACATTTGTACATTTTCAGATGAGTTGGTGGAGTATGCGAAGGTGCAAAAAATGCAAGATCTATCCATACTGCCAACAGTCGAAGGGATGACTCTGATTTTCAGCAAAAGTTACTATCGGCAAATGTATCGCAAAGTTACTACAGAAGACGCGCAACAATTGATCACTCGATTCAAATTTCTGGGCGGTATGGAAGTAGGAGAAAAACGAAGAGCGCAATTAGGGGCTATCAGCTATCCTTTGGCAGATGGAGAGCAGCGTATCCGGGTTTCGACTGTTGGGGATTTTCAAGGTCAAGAAAGTTTAGTTCTACGTTTTTTGCACCCTTTAGGTAAGTTCCATCGATTCTTTATGAATGAACAATATGAAACGATCGCAGATGCATGCCGCTATCGAGGGCTCTATCTCTTTTCTGGTCCTACTGGATCGGGGAAATCCACACTGATGTATCGCTTAGCTTCAGCTGCAGCAGGTCAGGTGATCACGATCGAAGACCCGGTTGAGATCGTTGAGCCTCGTTTTTTACAGTTGCAGACCAATCCAATGATCGGCCAGGATTATGATGAGCTGATTCGTTTGTCGTTGCGGCATCGACCTGAGCTATTGCTGATTGGTGAGATCCGCAACAAAGAGACGGCCAAGGCTGCGATCCGTGCGGCACTGACAGGACATCGGGTTTTTGCGACGATCCATGCACGGGGATTAACGGAAACAATTGCGCGATTGCAAGAGCTGACAGAGGAAGCAGCTGTGATCGACCAATGCCTCCAAGGAATCATTTATCAGCGCTTACTGCCAGATCTTCACGGAGTCCCTCACGCATTGATGGCCTACACCTTTTATGAACCCCACAAATCCTCAATGACTTGGGATCAAGCACTAACAAGGATCAGAGAAAAGGAGCAGATCACCCATGAGGTTTTTGACAAGGAAAAGTAAACGGCTTTCCCGCAAACAGACCCACGCCTTATTAGCCACATTTACGGTTTTATTAGAGAGTGGTTTCTCATTACAAGAGAGTTTGCTTGTTCTACTTCGCAGTGGCCAATTTGATCCGAATACAGTAAAAGATATTGATCAGCGACTGAAACAAGGTCAACGACTCAGACAGGCCTTTTCTTTGCTGCATTTATCTGAAGCCGAACAAAATCAGCTGGACTTGGCAGAGACCCATGGCAATCTGGTGGATACGTTGCAGCGAATGGTCGCTTACCAGATCCTTTTGGAAAAACAAAATCAGACATTACAAAAAGTGTTGGCGTATCCCCTTCTATTGCTGGTATTTGTCTTTACCGCTCTCTTTGCCATGCGTCGGTTTCTATTGCCTCAACTTCTGGCCTCCGGTATGATCGATGCGAATCATTGGGGCATTCTCTTTATTACGGCAGCACCATGGATCGGTGCGGTCATTGTAGGCGGATTGGGAGGTTTCGTTCTTGTTGTAAGAGGAATCTTTGCCAAGCAGACAGCGTTGAAGCGAGCCACTTTTTTGAGTCGATTGCCTTTTTTGGGAGACTTGTATCGCTGCTATCAAACTAGTTATTTTGCATTAGAGTGGGGAAAATTGTTTCAGCAAGGCTTGGAAATTCGTCAGATCATTATGTGCATGCAACAAACAAGTACAGCAACATTAGTACAAGAACTAGCTGTTCAATTAGAGCTGTGCTTGGCAAGTGGCGGATTGTTGCCGGACAAATTAAAGGACTATGTATTTTTGACGCCAGAGTTTTCATTGATTGTGTTCCAGGGCGAAATGCGTGGGAAATTAGGAGAAGAATTGTTTGTTTATAGTCAGCTTTTGACAGATCGGCTTTTCCAACAAATCGAGAAGAAAATCCAGTGGATTCAACCAGTCATTTTTTTATTAGTGGCCCTTCTGATCGTGGGTGTTTATGCTGCAATGTTTTTGCCGATTTACGGCAATATTCAAGGAGTGATCGAATGAGAAAATTGAAGCATCAAGGGTTCACATTGGTGGAGATGCTGATTGTACTGTTAGTGATCAGTATTTTGATTTTATTGTTTGTACCAAACTTATCCGCACAACGTACAGTGATAGATGAGAAAGGAAATGCGGCAATCGTCAAAGTCGTAGAAACCCAGATTGAGTTGTTCCAGCTTAATGAGAATCGAACACCTACTCGACAAGAATTACTAGCTGGAAATTATGTAACGGAGGAGCAGTATGCGATTTACCTTGCCCATCGGAACGAATAGCAGTTTTTTTACTTGGCGGGGATTTACAATGGTGGAGAGTTTGATTGTCCTCTTAGTCGTTTCGATTTTCATCTTTCTTCCGCTAATAGCTATCGACCGTTACCAAGCATATTTTGAAGTGTGGGGGTTTTGTGCTCGTTTGGAAAAAGGATTGGCAGTAGCACAACAAACAGCGATTATTGATGCTCGCGAAACGAAAGTCGCTTATTCTGATTCACCAGTTCCTACGATATATTTTCATTCGACGATCACAGGTGAAATCAAAATGGAGCCACTTGAAGTACCCTCGCAGCTCGCAGTACGTGTTTTTCCTGTACTTACATTCACCAGTCAATCTGGCAATTATACGCGGATGGAAACATTACGGTTTGAATGGATGGACCAAGAAAAAAAGATTACCTACAAATTTCTTTTTGGAAGTGGACGATATGATAAGATCATCGAATAAAGGATATATCATGCTAGAAAGTATCATTGGCTTTGGTTTGCTGACGACGAGTGTCTTCCTTTTTCTGACTGTCCAGACCCATATTTTACAGCAAAGTGCACAGTTACAGGCCCAGGTGGCTGCTATTCGGGTATTGTATGAAGAAGTCCAATGCCAAGCATTTGAACAGGAAGTCGTTTATTCGACACAACGTACAGAGTCGTATCAGTTGTCTTTCGGTTTCAAGCGTGACCGAAGCTATGGACGGATTGTAAGAGGTCCTCTTATCATGGAGATCAACTATGAAGAGTAAGGGTTTTACTTTGTTGGAATGTTTGCTGTCTTTAATGATCTTAGGACTCAGTGTGTTGTTGATCAACGGAATCATTCGCCAGATGCCTCAAGTTAATCAACAGCTTTTTGCTCGCAAAGACCAAGAATGGCAGATATTTTTGATTCAGTTAGAAAGGGAGCTTCAAACGTGTACGTATGTTTCAGTGAGTCCGTATACACTTTTTTTAAAAAGCAGCAAAGAAAATGTAGTCACGATCGATCGAATCAATGGGAAAGTCCGTAAAAGAGACAATAATGGCTACCATCCGTTATTGACGGAAGTATCATTGATTTACTTTGAAAAAAAGGCATCCTCGATCCAGTTTACAGTGACTTTCGAGAATGGAGAGGTGAGAATTGGTCAATGGCAGATTCCTGCATAAGGGCGGTATCTTTTTGTCAGCAATGATGCTGATTCATTTGCTGAGCCTTATGTTGCTAACGGTTTTAGAAAATACTCGGACAACTACTGATTTCTATATTAAGACTCTTCACATGTATGAGGCACGAATCATGAAAGAACTTTTTTTGGCGGATTATCAGCGGTTAACCTATGCCGAGCAGGGCAGTGTCAACTACAATGTAGGGAGGGTCATTTACGAACAAAAAGAAGAGCTGTTGTTGATTCAATGTGTCGTCAATCAGCGCACCATCCGTTTTACCGAAATTTTGTCAGGTGATTTGGAAAAAATAGCAACAGATCTTGAGTAACTATAATACAGAAAAAGGCACAGACATACTGTGTCTTTTTTCTGTATAAAAGAGTTGAAAAGTATGTTTGTCTCTTCACAAATTATTCTGAAAGATAGCGATTGATTATTTTGGCTGAATCAGCTAAAATTAAACAGGTATGTATGTTGTTATAGTTTTGAAAAGAGGTGCAAGATGTCCCCAGAAAAAATGGAAGAGTCTTTTCATTTATCGCTAGAAGCGATTCAAGTGCTCCAAAACGCATTAGAAACATCTTATTTGGATGCATATATCGAGACGATCGAGAATTTTATTGATCAGTATCGCGTACGGGTGATCGACGGAGTACCTAGTGAAGCGGATGCTCAACGGTTGGAAGCGATTTATAAAAAATTAGAGCAGATACCCTTAACAGCAGAAGAACGGCGTAAACTTGCTCAACTACTTCTGTTAAAGGGCGGACAAACCGAACATCTGCAGCCTAATCATCAGCTGACACCAGATAGTATCGGTTTTTTGTTTGTGTATTTGATCGAGCAATTGACACCAGCGAAGCAACAAACCAAGATTCTGGACCTTTCGGTTGGAATGGGGAATCTTGTCTTAACGCTCTTGCTCAATTTGCAGTTAGCGCAAAGAGATGTGCAAGCAACAGGTGTTGACATTGATGAAACATTACTGAGTGTTGCTGCAGCTACAAGCGAATGGACTCAAGCCCCGCTGCATTTGTTTCATCAAGACGGGTTGCAAGAATTGTTAATCGACCCAATGGACATTGCTGTCAGTGATTTGCCAGTCGGCTATTATCCACAAGATGAAAAAGCAGCATCGTTTCTTACTTCAGCTCCCGAAGGCGAAGGACATAGCTTTGCCCACCATTTATTGATGGAACAAGCAATGAACTATGTGAAAGAAGATGGCTATGGACTATTCTTAGCTCCGGCTAATTTCATGGAAACTGAACAAAGCGATTATTTGAAGAAATGGCTCAATGAAAAAGTTTATCTGCAAGGAATCATTCAATTGCCAGACGAGCTTTTCAAAAATGAGCGATCAAGAAAAAGTATTGTGCTGATTCAAAATCATGGTGCAACGAGCAAGCAAGCACCAGTGTTACTTGCTAAACTCGCATCTCTCAAGGAACCAAAAAACATCAAGAAATTTTTCGAACAATTTGAAGCTTGGAAAGCATCAAATTTGTAATATAAATCGGATAAGGAGAAAATTATGTCTAAAACAATTGCAATCAATGCTGGAAGTTCAAGTCTAAAATGGCAGTTATATCAAATGCCAGAAGAAACGGTGGTCGCTAAAGGGATCGTTGAACGTATCGGATTAAAAGATTCGATTTTTACCATCAAATATGGGGAAGATCAAAAATTCGAACAAATCATCGACATCAATGATCATGAAGTCGCAGTAAAAATGCTTTTGGATCAATTGATCGAATTGAACATCTTAGGTTCATATGATGAAATCACTGGTGTTGGTCACCGTGTCGTTCATGGAGGAGAAGACTTCCCGGATTCTGTTGTGATCACAGATGAAGTGATGGAACGCATTGAAGCATTGGCAGAGTTTGCACCATTGCATAATCCAGCCAACTTGATGGGGATCACTGCTTTCAAGAAGATCTTACCAGATATCATTAGTGTTGCTGTTTTCGATACTTCTTTCCACGCAACCATGCCAAAACACAACTACTTGTACAGTCTGCCATTGGCTTACTACAACGACTATAAAGTTCGTAAATATGGTTTCCATGGTACAAGCCACCGTTATGTGTCAGAACGTGCGGCTGAAATGTTAGGCAAACCGATTGAAGATTTGAAAATCATTACTTGTCATTTAGGAAATGGCGCATCGATCACTGCAGTTGATGGTGGAAAATCTGTTGATACATCAATGGGCTTCACACCACTTGCAGGAGTGACGATGGGTACTCGTTCTGGTGATATCGACCCAGCTGTATTGCCTTATTTAATGGAAAAATTAGACCTATCGATCGATGAAATGATCGATGTTTTGAACAAAAAATCTGGTTTGTTAGGACTTTCCGGTATTTCTAGCGATATGCGGGATCTTGAAGCTAATTATGACAAAGAAGAAGTAAAAGTTGCGTATGATGTCTTTACTGACCGCATTCGTAAATATATCGGTGGCTATGTAACAACAATGAACGGTGTTGATGCAATCGTCTTTACTGCTGGTATCGGTGAGAACGATGCCCATGTCCGCAGTGAGGTTATCAAAGGAATGACTTGGTTTGGTTGTGAACTTGATGAAGAACAAAATGCCAAACGCGGCGAAGAGTTAGTCATTTCTACAGAAGATTCTAAAGTGAAAGTCTTGTTGATTCCAACAGACGAAGAATTAATGATTGCTCGCGACGTGGAACGTTTGCGCGGTTAATTGTCGGAGATCAATTGGAACAAATGAGTTTCATTATTTGAATAAAAAAAGTGTTAAGCCTTGGCTTAACACTTTTTTGTTTTGAACAGCTGTACACCTTGGATACCAATGAATAATGCTTGAAAGTTGCAAATTTGGTTAGCGCTATTCTTATTTTTCTTTATATTTTCAGAAAATCCAACGGTGGAACTCAAAACTTATCTAGCCATTTTCTCATAGCTTTTTTGACTTTGGTTCCATTTCGTTGTCAGAGGTTGCTTGGTTTACCAGCAATCCGTCCGCAAAGGCGGCCACGTCTTCGCCAGTTACTTGAAGAACACTTTTTTCTTGTTGCGCATTGTCTTCAAACAAATCCAACAGATCAACGAGTGGTTGGAAATCGCTGGCAAGATTTACTGGATCAACTTTCATAAAGTACTTTTGGATTTCTTTATAGACGATTCGATAATCATTCGGCAACTGATTTGCCCGTTTTTGCAGAGCACGCCATTCTTTTTTACCTTCTAATGCTTCTTTTATTCCCATCTTCATCCCTCACTTTAGTTTTTTGGTCACTTGATTCAAGTGTTCTCGCAATTTGTCTCGCTCATTTTTGGCACCAGCTGCTTCAGCGATTTCTGAGATGAAGGTAGTCATATTTTCACCGATCACGCTATTGATCGGCAGTTTTTCTGCGGCACTTTCTTCAAAAAGACCGACGATCCCTTCCAAGATAGGGTACAGATTTCTTCCAGAAAAATCACTGTAGCTCCAGATCTTTTGATTGTGTTCGCGCCACGCATCTTGGTAGCCAGCGGGTAACTTATCAATACGAAGTTGAAATTCTTTTTGTTGCTTATTCATGTCGTTATCTGTTATTTTGTCATAAAAGTTCATGGTGGGCCTCCTAATTAATAAATAGTTGTTTGTAGCGTTTCATTGACAGAAAAGAGAAAAAACTTAGTAATATGGCTAGCCACAAAAGGGTCAAGAGGCTGCTTTGGGAACCAAAAGAGAATGTACCAGCAAGCAAATTCTTTGTCGTTTCGATAATGGGCGTCATTGGCTGGTTCTCAGCAAATAGGCGCACAGGTTTTGCCATTCCAGCGACTGGCACAAAGGCTGGACTGATAAAAAGCAGGAAGATCAAAATATACGAAAAGGCTCCTGCTCCAGCATAATCTTTTGCTGTTAACGAGAAGGGGATAGCTAGCACAGTGAGACTAACGGCAAAAAGTACGATCAAAAGGGTGAAAAGCAGGAAGTCACCAATCGTTGCTTGTGGTCGATAACCCAATACTAGTCCGATCAGCAGTACAGAAAGTACAGAAATAAGCATAAAAATTGTTGAGGCGACAATGTGCGATCCTAGAATCACCCAACGTTTCATTGGCATAGATAATAATCGCGTCAGGAATCCTTTTGTTTTATCATTGTTGATCCTCAAAGCAGTGTAAGCCGATCCCATTGCCATAGATATCAGCAAAAATCCTGGCATAACGTAGCTAAGATAATCTGAAGGCTCTCCTGCAGTGCCCCCGACTAAAATATTGCCACCAATGACATAAACGAAAAAAAGTAAGATGAAAATAGGCATAACGATACTTGTAATGATCGTATCGACACTTGTTAAATTTTGTCTAACGATGCGGTTCGTTAATGTGAAAAGTTGCTTGATTGTCTTCATTTTTTAGTCCTCCTTTCCAGTAGCATCCAAGAATATTTCTTCCAAACTAAGTTCAATCGGAGCAGTTGTTAGAATGTCAATATCATTTTGCAAGAGTTTCATCATCGACTCTTTTAAATCATTTCTAGCAAGAATAATGGTGTCATTTTCAACCATATAGTGAATCGCAGATTCGTTTAGAAGAGAAGTCGCTTGATCGATCACTTTTTTTGGAACGATGACTTTGTGCAGATCTCTTGCTTGCTTTTTCAATTCTTGTGGTGTGCCAATCAATGAAATCTTCCCATCGTTGATAAAAGCGATTCGATCAGCTAAACGGTCTGCTTCATCAAGGTATTGAGTTGTCAGAAAGATCGTCTTTCCTTCTGCTTTAAGTTGAAGGATTAGTTGCCAAATCTCTAATCTGTTTTTTGGATCCACACCAGTAGTTGGCTCATCAAGAAACAAAATTTCTTTGTCAGGAAGCAGAGAGACTGCAATATCTAGTCGTCGCTTCATTCCTCCAGAATAGGTAGCGACTTTTTTATAGAGAAAATCTGCTAAATGAAGTCGTTCTGATATGGTATCTATTTTCCTGCGAAGATGAGGGATGTCCAACAGCGTGCCAATTAATTTCAAATTTTCAAAACCGGTAAATTCATCATCTAGTGTGATCGATTGACTATTCAAGCTGATGACATCCCGCACTTGATCGGAGTCATTTCGTAGGTCTAACCCTAAAATTGTTGCATTGCCGGATGTAGGGCTAGCGAGTGTAGTTAGAATATTGATCAGTGTTGACTTTCCAGCACCATTTTCTCCAAGTAAAGTAAAGATTTCGCCTCTTTTGATTTCAAGAGTAATTCCTTTTAATACGTCAAGATCACCATAGGTTTTTGTAAGATGATCCACAGTGATGGCTTTCATAGTTATCCCTCATTCCTGATTGAAAAGTGTCTCGTGCTTGATTTTATCTAGCTGATCTACAAGAAACGTCCATTTACTCCAGAAATCTTGGAGGTAAATTTCCCCATTTGCGTTCAAACGATAAAACTTCCTTGCCGGTCCAAGGTCAGATTTCCTTTTTTCAACAGTTACCAATTCTTTTTTTTCTAAACGGAGTAAGACCGTATAGACGGTGCCTTCGACGATATCTTGAAACCCTAATTCGATCAGTGTATTCGTGATTTCATAGCCATAAGTCTCTTTGCTGTTATGGATGACTTGAAGCACGACACCTTCTAGCACACCTTTTAGTAATTCAGTCATTCCTTTCACATCGCTCATCCTCTCAAAAACCATTTGTCTCAATACCTAGTATTACTCAGTACTGCTACATAATAATACTTAGTAGATGGACTGTCAACTATTAAGTATCATTAAGCAGAGATGCAAAAAAAGTAACACCTTGAAAAAAGCTTCCCGCTTAGTGGCGAATGGTACTCAGGAGACTGGATCCTGTTAAACTGAGCTTTATTGTGGGCTGCTCTGCAACTTCTTCGTTCGAATCTAAGTTTGCAGCTAATCATCGAAGACAGTGATTAGCTGCTGCTCGCCGTTGTTATCACTCTTAAGAACAAGTTCAACAAGATAGGCTCTGATTTGATGAATTGTGTTCAGTAAAGAGAAATAGGACTTCGGTACCGATCATGGTGTGAATCATTGACATGAAATGTTAGACATCGATTGAGAAGGGAGCAAAAAAAATCGAGATTTATTGGGCTCTGTTATGAAACTAAGGATTGTTTCGTTAGGGAATGCCGCTGATACATAGGCGCCCAATGCACTTGATTTGACTGAGACAGTAAGCAAGCCTAGACTAAAAGAGGAAAGCTCACAATTGCTGCTCTTTATGCCCAGTCGGTGGAAATGTTCTGCCAGATGTTGAGAGAGGCTGTGTCCTGCTAAATAACAAAGAACATTGAATAAAAAATCGTCTGATTCAGCATATAAGTGTATGAATAAACATTGATGTGATGAATCAGGTTATTTTTATTAACAAATTCTTGAATCTAGAATAAAAAAACGGTAAAAATAATTTTAATCGATAAAAAATGTTATTTAATTAACGTACAATTTTTTAGGTTGTTAGATCAGTGATTTCCTAGTATCTAGTAAAAAACTCTCATTTTCGACTCAGCATATCGCCATTTTACAAAACATAATCTAAGCAAAATAACCTTGTAAAGGAAGCCAAACGGGAATAAACTGGCATTTGTGAATTTTCAGAAAAATTTCTAAATTTGTTTTTTATAAGGAGCCAGTAAGTATGGAAAAAGAAAAGACTTTCCTAGGACAGCCGCGAGGGTTGTCGACACTATTTTTCACTGAGATGTGGGAACGATTCAGCTACTATGGCATGCGGGCCATCTTAGTTTACTTTATGTATGATGCTGTAACAAATGGTGGCTTAGGCCTGCCTAAATCAACGGCTGTAGCGATCATGTCAATCTACGGTTCACTCGTTTATATGTCTAGTATCGTTGGCGGATGGATCTCTGACCGCTTATTAGGATCGAACAAATCCGTTTTTTATGGCGGGATCCTTATTATGTTTGGACATATTGTTCTGGCAGCGCCTCTTGGTATTGCTGCACTATTTGTTTCTATGATGTTGATCGTTATTGGAACAGGTTTGTTGAAGTCCAATGTGTCAGGGATGGTCGGCCACTTATATTCGAAAGAAGATGTGCGCCGAGATGCAGGATTTTCAATCTTTTATATGGGGATCAATATTGGTGGACTTTTAGCACCGATCATTGTGGGTATTTTAGGACAAAACGTCAATTACCATTTAGGTTTTTCAATAGCAGCTATCGGAATGTTCATTGGTTTGGTGCAATATTATGTTCAAGGGAAGACAACGTTGAAAGATGTTGCAACGACACCAACTAATCCATTATCTGCGCAAGAGAAAAAAATCTTTTTCCGTAACGTTATCATCGTACTAGTGCTTGTAGCAGTGGTTTTCGGCGGTGCAGCTGCGATGGGCTATCTGACCGTTGATTTCTTTATCAATTGCATCAGTATCTTAGGAATATTTTTGCCGATCTACTACTTTACTAAAATGTTGCGTTCTCGTGATGTGACACCGGATGAAAAGAAAAAAGTTTTAGCGTATATTCCTTTGTTCTTATCTGCAATCGTTTTTTGGTCCCTAGAAGAACAAGGGTCATCAATATTGGCACTTTTTGCGGCCGATCGGACACAAGATACGTTGTTTGGGATCACGATTCCGGCGAGTCTTTATCAAACACTAAATCCATTGTTTGTCGTGCTGTTGACACCGGTATTTGTTTGGTTGTGGACGAAACTTGGCAATAAACAACCTAGAACGGAAGTGAAATTTGCAATTGGTTTGATTTTAGCAGGTTTGTCTTTTGTCTTGTTGATGTTCCCAAGTATGCTGTTCGGAGTCAATCAACGGGTAAGCCCATTGTGGCTAGTCTTTAGTTTCTTTATCATGATTGCTGGCGAAATGTGTCTGTCACCAGTTGGATTGTCTGTAACGACCAAATTAGCACCAAAAGCCTTCGAAGCGCAAACTCTTGCTATTTGGCTATTAGCAGATGCTTCTTCGCAAGCGATCAATGCTCAAATTGCTCGTTTCTATACACCGCAAACAGAAGGGGCTTATTATGGCATTGTCGGTGGTGTTGCAGTAGTCGTAGGGATTATTCTTTACATGGCAAGAAAACCGATTCGTAAGCTGATTGGGAATATTCACTAATCAACGGACTTGATCTTGAAAAAGATCAAGTCTTTTTTTGCACTTTTAGTCAAGTTATGAGAAAATAAATAGGAACATATGTTCCGTAGGAGGGGTTAAATGCACACGCGACGCTATAAAACGATTCTTTCACCAAACAATACAATGAATCTCTATCGAGGGTGTACACATGACTGTATTTATTGTGATAGTCGCAGCAGCTGCTATCAGATGGCGCATCGGTTTGAAGATATCGAGATCAAAGAAGCAGCAATAACGATTTTGGACCAGCAATTAAAGAAGCGCCGACAGCCTTGCATGATCGTTACCGGTGCTATGTCAGATCCTTACGTTCATGCAGAACAGCGTTTGAGACAAACGAGGCAAGCACTGGAAGTAATCAAAAAGAACGGTTTTGGTGTCGCGCTTTTGACCAAATCAACGCGTGTGTTGGAAGATTTGGATTTGCTGATAGAAATCAACCAGCAAACGAAAGCAGTTGTTCAAATGACTCTGACGACTTATGATGAAGCACTATGTAAAAAATTAGAACGACAAGTCGCTACCACTTATCATCGTTTTTTGGCGCTTAAGAGGTTTCAAGCAGCAGGGATTCCTACTGTTGTTTGGTTATCACCTATTCTTCCTTTTATCAATGACAGCGAGGAGAATCTGTTGTGGGTTTTGGACTACTGTCGCCAAGCGGGAGTGAAAGGCATCATCTGTTTTGGATTTGGGGTGACGATGCGGGAAGAAAATCGCGCATACTTTTATCAGCAACTAGACCGTGATTTTCCTGGTATGAAGGAAAAGTATCAGCAAGCTTTTGGCGATCGGTATGTTTGCGACAGTCCGAATCAGCAAAAGCTAATGGCTATTTTTTGTGCATTCTGCCAAACCTATCAAATCCTTTATCGACCAGAAGAAGTCTTTGCCTATATCCATCGTTTTGAAGACCAGCAGTTGACACTCTTTTAATTCGCGTCTTTTAAACAAATGAAATAGCCGCAAGGACTGAGAGTGTTCCAGTGTACGAGCAACACCTCGTCACCCTGTCACGAGGTGTGCCAGTTCTCTTATCCTGCGGCTATTTTTATTTGATTTTTCTGATATGCGATTCCTTATGGTGAAAAAAACGAACGTGGTCTTCTTAAAGAGCCTGCCAGTCGATGGGCTGCCGCATGACCTGCTGGTCGCGGATCAACAGCATGTCTTGGAAAGTTTGTTTTAGAAAATAGCGGTCATGGCTCACAGCAATTAACGTACCACCAAAGCGCTGAATCAATTCTTCAATTTCTTCACGAGCATAGATATCCAAATGATTGGTAGGCTCATCTAATAGCAGGACGTTGATTTTTTTATGAAAAAGTTTCAGCAGATAAAGGCGAATCTTCTCACCGCCAGAAAGATCCTGAATGCGTTTTGAGACATCATCCTGATAAAAACCGATTTGTGCCAGTTGTTGTCGTGCAGATTGTTCATTGCCTATGAACTGATAGGCAAAGGATAGGACCCGCATAGCGGGATTAGAAAATGAGAGCTTTTGAGGCAGATACCCGATCTGCAGATTACTGCCGGATTTGATCGTTCCCGCGTCAAGCGCCAAAGTACCTAACAAAAGCTGAATCAAGGTCGTCTTACCGGTGCCATTTTCACCAATGATCGCTAAGCGCTCACCACGGTAAATCGAGAAACTACTGTCTTCAAAGAGTAGCCGATCAGCCATGACTTTACCGATATTTCGGGCGATAAAGACTTCTCTGCCTGTTCGATCACTTTGATTGACTGTGCGTATCCTTTTTTTAGGAGGCAGCGGGGGCTTAACGAGAGTGATCTTCGCTAAACGCTTTTCAATTTCTTTGGCTTTACGGAAAAAGTCCTCATTGTCCCCTTCATTCCCCCATTGGCGATAACGGCGAATCATCGCTTTAAGCCGCTGGCATTCTTTTTGCTGCAGCTCATAGTTCTTAGTCAGTTCTGCGATTCGAGCTTGTTTCAATGAACGATATTGGCTATAGTTTCCAGGATAAGAAATCAATTGACCATCTTCGATCTCACAGATCCTAGTCGTCACTTTGTCCAGAAAAGCGCGGTCATGAGAGATGACGATATACGCTTTTTTCGTATTGATAAGATAGTTTTCCAGCCAATGAAGACTAGCTAAATCAAGATGATTCGTGGGCTCATCCAGTAAAAGCAAGTCATGCTCTGTCAACAGCAATCTTGCTAGTTCTACTTTGACTCGCTCCCCACCACTTAACGCCTGCAAAGAAGTTTCTTGCAACTGCGCTATTCCCAATCCTCTTAAACTAGCAAGAATCCGGTCTTCTAACAGATAGCCACCGAGTTCTTCAAATTGTAGCTGTAATTGTCCATAGCGGTCCAATAATTTCGATAAGTCAGCGTCAGGATCGCTCATCTGTTGTTCACAACGTCGCATCTTGCGACTTATCTCTTGCAGTCGGGGGGAAGAGGTTTGTAAATACGTCAGCACCGTTTCTGAAGAGGGCGAAAATTCTTGTGCCAAATGACCAATAGAAAGACTTTTACGTCGGCTGATCGTTCCAGTATCATTTTTCTCGGTCCCGAGTAATAAATCTAATAATGTTGTCTTACCAGAGCCATTGATGCCGATTAAACCAATCTTTTCACCGGGATCAATTTGGAAAGTTAATTGTTCAAATAGCGGGGTACCGCCAAAATTTTTACTGATTTTATTTGCTTGAATTAGCATGATCTCACTCCTTGAGACCACTCAAAAAGGCCATGGAAATCCATGGCCTGCGTTATTTTTATCTGATGTTGTTCGAGATAAACACCTTGAGATGGCCATTGATTTTACGAATATTCAACTGTTTTAGACAGACTCGTCCCTAAAACGGTTTTTGTAAAACCAATTGCATGGCTAAATGCGATATGGTAACGCTGATAATTGACGTTACATGTTATTTTAGTCATGCGCATCATGGTGTTTCCTCCTTTTGCTTATTTGCCAATAGTGTACCGCAAGTGACCTTACTTTGCAATTAGTCAGTTAGTTTTTTCTTGACTGGAACAATTTCAGAAAGGTTACTTGCCTTCGGTTGCCCAATCACTAATGGAACGGTCTCATGGACCACGTCACTGTAAGTGAGTCCAAACCAACGTTCCGGAGAAATAGTATGCCGTTTGATAAAGAGTTTGGTTAACATTACTTGCCGCTCCCATCGGGTTAATGAGGTGACATTCGACAACTCTTCTTCGATCAGAACAAACTGGAAGTCGCCAACTTGACGTCCCGGGGTCAATGAGTATTTTTGCGGCTGTTTTGGTAAGCGACCATCCTTCATCAATTCTTGAATGATTTGTCGGATGTAGACATTGACTTCTTGAGAAACCCGAAAACCTAAGTAGAGTTTCAATTTTACGATGAAATCTGTCTCAGCCATCGAGACTTCGTACTGTTTTGTATAAGGTTCATCTGTGACTTCCACATTCACAAACCAATAAACTTTGGCGCGTTTCGGCCGTTTATCAAGGATCGAATAAATAAACTGACGGCCAATCGTATTTCCTTGCAGTTTAGGAACTAAAAAGACGACATTGGTCTGAGAAAATGGCAATGTCTCATCATTCCGCAATTCCTGTAGTTGGGGAATGTATTCGGTCAAGTCAACTTCTTCGGCAGCTTGTTCTTGAATGTGGTTGCCCCATTCCCAAATGAGCATGATGGCGATAATCAAAGCGGCCATCAAAACCGCAACGAACCCACCGTGGAAAAATTTTGCGGCACTCGAGATGAAGAAGATGCCTTCGATAGCTGCAAAAAATAAGGTAATAAATGGAGCGATAAATCGCGCTTTTTTGAATTGACGCAAAAAGAAATATAACAAGACTGTGGTCATCAGCATAGTTACTGTAATCGCTAAACCATAAGCGGCCTCCATTCGCGTGGATGTCCGGAATAAGAGAACGACACCGGAACAAGCGATCCACAGCATCAGGTTAAGCGCGGGGATATACATTTGTCCGATGGAAGAACCAGGATACATGATCTGCATCCGCGGCAACAAACGCAACTTGATTGCTTCCGAAACTAACGTGAAAGATCCGGAAAGTAAAGCTTGGGAGGCAATGATTGCAGCCAACGCAGAAAAGCCGACGCCAAAAACGGTCCAACCTTGAGGCAAAGCCTGGAAAAAAGGGTTTAGGTTTTCAATCTGTTGATAGGCAGGATCTTGATAAACCTTTAATAACCAAGCAGCTTGACCTAAGTAATTAAGCATCAAACAGATTTTGATGTAAGGCCAGCTGGCATAAATATTCTTTTTGCCCACATGTCCTAAATCGGAATATAGTGCTTCAGCACCAGTGGTTGCCAGAAAGATATTCCCGAGAATGAACAGACCTGAGGTGTTATCAGGGCTAAACAGCAGCCCGATGGCATAACGAGGATCCAACGCACGAATGACAGACAGATCACCGGAAAAGTTGATCAAACCGACGATCCCCAAAAAAGTAAACCAACCAAGCATGATCGGTCCAAATGCTTTCCCAACGAATTCTGTCCCAAAGCGTTGCAGGCTAAAAAGAACGAAAAGGATCGTTAATGTAATCCAAACAATAATGGATTGATCATTCCCAAAATGATCATAAAACATCGGAATGCCCCGCAACCCTTCAATGGCTGTCGTGACAGTGACGGCAGGAGTTAGTACACCATCTGCCAATAACGCAGCGCCACCAATGATTGCCGGAATGATCAAGTAGCGGCTTTGCTTACGAACAAGTGTGTATAAGGAAAAAATTCCGCCCTCACCGTGATTATCCGCGTTCAAAGCGATTAAGACGTACTTAATCGTGGTAAGCAGAGTCAGAGTCCAAAAAACGAGGGAGACACTTCCCAATACAAAGTCCGGGGAGAATGTTTTCAACCCGCCGTTGTCTTCAACGATTGCTTTCATCACATAGAGTGGGCTGGTCCCGATATCTCCATAGACCACACCCATGGCGACCAAAAGGCCTCCCGCGGTTAATTTTTTCATTTTACTCATAGATTTTCCCTCCAAATTGAACTGCAAAAAAGACCCAAGAGGCCCTTTGCCACTTAGGTCTTGCAAGAAACATCATAGACCAGCGGATTCCCGCTTGCTGTTGATCTATGATCATGGAAAAACCCATGTGCTACTCCCCTAAATTGCTATAATTATCTTTGTTTTGCTGATTCCTGTCAACTTTTTTCATTTAAAATGTAAATAAACATTTTAAATTTTATGTTTATTCACGTAAAAT
>NZ_JBDGBK010000023.1:0-41752 GCF_040910045.1 Enterococcus sp. RTP21361st1_A6_RTP21361_211029
GAAAGTTTTCCGATTAACTGTTCACCATCACCAATATCTTCATAAAGAATTGGTTGAAGTTGAAAACAGTCATTCTCGATCAGTGCAGGATCGACCGGTTGTTCTGCACTTCCAGTGAAGGTGTGGTGAATGATAAACTGATAACTATTGTCATAAAAGGCCCGGTTTTTTAGTGTAGAAGCTTTTGCATGAACAAGCAAATTCCCCTCATCATCGATGGTCTGGTCAAACCAATTTGTTCGATCCGTTCCAGAAAAATCTTTGATCTCGACTCCTTTTAATTGAAACTGATTTTGATCTGGATTTTCGATTCTGTAAGATAAAGTTGTTCGAGAATTGTTTGTTTCAGTGTAAGGAACTGTTTGTTGGAAACGAGTGATCACTTCATTGTTTTCGATGTTCTGAGTGGCTAGTGATAGATTTTGTTGTGATTGCCAGTTTACAAGCATCATCTGACCAATTATCTGCGTTTCCTTGTCCTTTTAACGTCAAAGTGCCTTGCTCGTCTTCGCTGTATTGGATCGTGGAATCGGGAGCAGCAAAGATATGTTCTATGGCAGTAGCAGCCTGAGGAATTCGTATGTCTTTCCATTTGTTCAAACCCATTTCATTAAAAGTCGTCTTTAGTTGAATTGGCTGCATCTTATCGTCTAAAAATTCATAGGTGATTTCTGATGTACCATTTGCCCATATTTTCAATCTTAGAAATTCGTTTTTCGTGATAAGCATATCCGCACCTGAAGGTTCCAACATCTTGACAGTCACCTTGACATTGACCGGTTGCCCTTGATAATACCCAACATTTCTTATCAGAGCAGCGCTCTCTTTTACAGAATTAATCCCAGTAACTATTCTTTCACTATTCACGACTCCAGACACTTTTTCTATCGTGGTTGATTCACCATTTCTCATAATAAAAGCATGATCTGCAGGAATCTTCTCGGTTAAAGCGTTGCGATAATAAGAGGAATCTGTGATCGAGCCCTCCGTTTGGGCAGCTGCCTTTTGCGTACTAACAAAGACACTACAAATAAATAGCATTGCTACTAGAAACCATTTTTTCATCTTAATCCTCCTATCAATTGATTTAGTGGAAAATCGATAGAACCCCTAATCTATTTACTCATATCCACTGACAATTGAATAGTCTAAAAAATTTATCAAATAAAGAAAAAAACTAGAGCAAAGCTGCAAGAAAACTAACTGTTGGTTCTTTAGTAAGCGGCTCCCCCCCTTCTTCTTGATCGAACTTGGCTAGAACCACGATCCGCCTTCTCAGAGAAGAGGTTCTCCCATTCATTTTTTTATCGGAAAATTCGACAAAGAAAACCCCTACTCTTTGCAAAATCCATTGAGGATGTGCGAAGAATAGGAGCTTTTTTGATTGCTAAGTTCGCCTGTTTTAGAAATCAGGAACTTAGGAGGATTACTCAGGCTGTTTGCCAATATAAGCCAAAATACCACCGTCCACATAGAGAACATGTCCGTTGACAAAATTGGAAGCGTCAGAAGCCAAGAAGACAGCAGGACCGGCTAAGTCTACGGGCTCTCCCCAACGCGCTGCTGGCGTTTTTGCCACAATGAACTGATCAAAGGGATGACGAGATCCATCTGGTTGGATCTCTCTTAATGGTGCAGTTTGCGGTGTCGCGATATAACCAGGGCCAATGCCGTTACACTGAATGTTTGCTTCACCAAACTCAGAACAAATGTTTTTGGTTAGCATTTTAAGCCCACCTTTAGCAGCTGCATAACCAGCAACGGTTTCGCGGCCAAGTTCACTCATCATAGAACAAATATTGATAATTTTGCCATGTCCTTTTTTGATCATGGAAGGCAAAACGGCTTTAGAAACGATGAATGGCGCATTCAAATCAACATCAACTACCTGACGGAAATCAGCGGCTGACATCTCCAACATTGGGATCCGTTTGATGATCCCTGCATTGTTGACTAAGATATCAATGACACCTACTTCTTCCTCTATGGTTTTGACCATTTCATTGACTGCTGCTTCATCGGTGACATCACAGACATAGCCATGGGCTTTGATGCCGGCTGCTTGATAATTTTTTATGCCTTCATCGACTGATTCTTGTGTTAAATTATTAAAGACGATCGTTGCACCAGCTGCTGCCAAAGATTGGGCGATCGTAAAGCCAATCCCATAAACTGCGCCGGTAACTAATGCAATCTTGCCATCTAAACGAAAGTGATCCATTGAAAAATCCATCTTCATCCTTCTTTCTTTTATTATTTCAACTCATCCATGGGAACCATGTCCATATCTGTGTATGTGATGTTCTCCCCGCACATTGCCCAAATAAAGGAATAGTTGCTTGTTCCGACTCCAGAATGGATCGACCAACTTGGGGAAATGACTGCTTGCTCTTCTGCGACTACTAAATGTTTGGTTTCATCTGGTTTACCCATCATATGGAAAACTTTTGTGTCCTCATTGGCAAAATCAAAATAAACATAGGCTTCCATACGGCGTTCATGGGTATGACAAGGCATCGTATTCCAAGCGCTACCTGGTTCTAAAATCGTATACCCCATTTGCAACTGGCAACTTTCACACACATTCGGATGAATATACTGATAAATCTTCCGTTCATTCAGCGTTAAGCCTTCACCTGTTTCCATTGGTTTGACCTGATCGATACTGATTTTTACATTCGGGTATTTATGATGTGCCGGTACACTGGATACATAGAATTTCGCCGGATCATTTGGATCTTTTGAAGAAAAGACTACATGTTTCGTTTCTTTTCCGATATAGTATCCGTCTTGCTTTTTCATGTCTTCTTTGGTGCCGTCAATTTCAATGGTTCCCGCACCGCCAATATTGATCACACCTAGTTCACGGCGTTCCAAAAAGTATTCTACGCCTAACTCTTTGCTCAATTGAAACTCTAATGGTTGATCCGTAGGCGTTACTCCGCCAAAGATCATGCGATCATTATGGGTATAAGTCAACTGGATCGTTCCGGGTACAAAAATTTTCTCTACCAAAAATTCATTGCGTAATTGTTCGGTACTATAGTGTCGAATATCTTCTGGGCTGTGTGTATAACGGGTTTCCATTTCTTGCATGCTGGTTCCTCCTAGCGAATGATTTTTCCAGATCCGGCTGCTAAAAATTCAGCTACTTCCGCTTCTGTAAATTGATTACAATCTCCATGAATCGTGTGCTTTAATGCAGATGCTGCGGTAGCAAAGTCAATGGTTTCCTGAGAGGAATACCCACTTAGAATGCCATGCAGGACGCCTGCACAAAAAGCATCCCCTCCGCCTACTCGATCAACAATAGGATCGATGCGGTGTTCTTGAGAAGCTGCATATTGGCCGTTATGCCAAAGAGTACCCATCAATGTATTAGCACTGGCGGAAAGCACTTCTCGTTTTGTCGAATAAAACAGTTCAATATTCGGATAACGCTGGTTCATTTGTTGGTAATAATACAGCAACTCATTTCCTTGCCCTGTATAGGCTGGAATCTCCATAAAAACTTGTGCATCCAACTTGCCCGCCGAACAATAATCGACCAAAGGAAGGATTTCCTTTAGAAAGGCGGCGGCTTCATTTGTCGTCCACAGTTTGCCACGATAATTGATATCGAAACTGATTTTGCAACCTGCTTTTTTCGCACGCTTAACAAGTGAAAGGGTCAAATCCCGCCACGTCTCGGATAACGCTGGTGTAATGCCGGATACATGGAAAAGTGCGACATCTTTAAAGATCGCTTCTGACCATTCATTGGTCTTGATTTCCGCAAAACTTGACCCTGCACGGTCATAAATGACTTTTGCTGCACGTTCTCCTACTCCAGATTCCATATAGTAAGTTCCCAGCCGGGGACCACCGCTTAGAAGCAGACTGCAATCCACTCCGTAATTGCGTAAATGATGGGTAACAGCTTTTCCGAGATCATTTGCCGGGACTTTACTTGCAAAAGAGACGTCGTGCCCATAGTTAGCTAAAGAGATAGCAACATTTGCTTCACCACCGCCATAGTGTGCAGCAAAACGTCCGCTTTGCTCCAAGCGTACACCAGAACTAGTCGATAAGCGCAACATAATCTCGCCTAAGGTAATAATTCTAGTCATCTCAGTTACCTCGAATGTCATTTAACTTGGCCACATATTGTGAAGCAACCGCTGTCACTTTCTCGAAATCACCACTAGCAGCTGGCGCTAACAAATTACCACCGACACCAACAGCGACCACTCCGGCATTGAACCACTCAGACATATTTTCCAAGCTGACTCCGCCAGTAGGCATAATATTCAATTGGGGCAATGGTGCTTTGAAAGCGGAAATGATACTAGGACCATAGGCACTTCCTGGAAACAGCTTGATGATGTCTGCGCCTGATTTCAAGGCTTCTTTCATTTCAGTGATCGTCATACAGCCTGGCAAATAAGGTACTTGATACAAATTACAAATCTCAGCTGTATCGCGATCAAATGTCGGACTGACGATATATTCTGCGCCAGCCATAATCGCTAAGCGGGCAGTCACTGCGTCAAGTACCGTGCCAGCTCCTATGATCACTTCTTGGTCCTCTTGATAGTCATTGACTAACTCTGCAATCACTTCAGCAGCTTGCGGAACCGTGAAGGTCAATTCAATTCCTTTAATACCGCCTCGGACGATGGCACGACTAGCTTCCAGCGCTTCTTGCCTTGTGGTGCCTCGAACGACTGCAACGATTCCACAGGCTTTTAACTTTGATAATCGCTCTACTTTTTTCATAAACCCCTCCGTTCTTAATTTCCTATTTGGAAATTAAGTTTTATTATAAAGAAATCTTATCTTTATTATACCTGGTCTTTTTTCTTTTGCAAGGGGTTTCCAAAAGTATTTCAAATGGCTGCTTCGATTTTATCTTTTGTGGCACGTATTTCTTGAAGCAATGTTTGTTTATAGCTCTCGGTCAATCGGTATTTTGGCAGACTGACTGAGAAAGCACCGACAATTTCCTCATCTTTCAAAAGAGCCGCGCCGATACAAAAAATCTCTTTCTCCATTTCTTCATCATCAAAAGCGATCTTCAGCTGACGCACTTCTCTTAACTCTTGATTTAATTTAAGAACATTCGTGATGGTGTTCTCAGTATAAGGTTGTAAAGGTGTTTCATCTAAATAAGCTTCATAGCTTGTCTCATCGAATTCTGCTAATACAGCTTTCCCCATCGCTGAGCTATATAAAGGTCTTGAAATTCCCACCTTCGACGACATGCGAATGGTTTGATTTTGAGGTTCCAGTTTATTGACATACAAGATTTCATTCGCTGTCAAAACCCCCAAATGGATCGTCTCATCGGCTTTTTCCTGCAATTCTTCCAAAAATGGCAGGCTGATCTCTACCAAGTCAAGTTCTTGAATATTTTTATTGGCATATTTGACGAGTTTAGATCCTAAGCGGTATTCTTTTTGCTTGTCCTTTGCAACATAGCCGATCAGCTGTAATGTTTCGAGAATCTTTAACGCGGTTGAATTGGTTAAGTCTGTAGCAGCTGCAATCTCTTGCAACGATTTGTTGGGTTCTTCCGCAAGATAATCCATGATTTTCGCGGCTTTAATCAAAACAGTCCCATAGGGTTTCGTCATTTGTATTCCACCTTTGTTTTTTCTATATAAGAAATTATAATCTCTTATAATGAAATAAACAACCAAACTTATCCATCTTCTCTTGCGAAGACGGTGTAAGAAGGTTGTTTAAAAAAAGGATAAAGAAAAAAGTTTTACTTTCTGTTTCTCTTCATTGTATGATGATATTACCACGAAAAGGAGCAATAGCATGGACTTAAATGTATTGACCAAAGGAAAAAAAATTTCCGAAAGCGAGCAGCACATCCTCACTTATTTGGTGTCTCATACGGACAAAATCGAAGGCGTCCCTTTGCGAAAAATCGCGCAAGAGCTTTATACTTCTCCAGCAACACTGGTGCGATTAGCACAAAAATTAGGTTTTTCCGGCTATTTGGAATTACTTTATTTCTTAAAAAATCGGCTGAATCGTCAAATGACCACTGAAGCAGCCATTAACTATCAGATCAACACAGAAGGCATTGCAGCCTCTATTGATGCGATCAAAGAAATTTATGCTCAAAACAATGATAAATTCATTACCATTTATGCCACTGGCTTTTCTGGTATCATAGCAGAATACCTTCATAAAAAAATGTTGGTTAATGGTATTAAAACTTTACTGGTGAGTGCTTCTGATTCCGGCGGTATCATTAGTAATAATATCGACAACATCAGTATGCTGATCACGATTTCTAAATCGGGGGAGACACAGAAAGTGCTAGAAAAAATGCAACTAGCGAATGATCATCAAATCCCCACTGTCCTTTTCTGCGGCAATGGTGAACACCGAGCCCATCAACTAGCAAATTTTTCTTTTGGTGTCACTGATGAACGACCATATGATACGCAGAACATCCAATATACGAGTTTTTACGGAAAGCTTTTACTGCTAATGGAGTACCTCGTAGAGGCATTTACTGCCGAAATCAACTAAAAGAGTCCGGGGCTTCAACATATGGAATAGCCAAAAAAATCTAGGATCACCCCTGCTATCTGGCTGGCTCGCTTCGCATCTACTCGATAAATGAAGCCATTCAGTTGCTTTCAGGTCGTTCAATCTTGTTGTTCAATCTTGTTGTTCAATCTCGCTGATACTTCAGCCGCAACCCTTTCTGCTAGTCAAAATAATGTTCAGCGAGCGACGCGTAGGCTGCGCTCGTTTTTTGATTCGGCGTAATGGTCTGCAAGTGGTCTCTCGCTGCCAAACGATGACCAAAATAAAGATCATAAAGACCAAAAATTGGTTCGTTTGCCGGTGACAAATAACATGTCACGCCCAAGATATCAGCTGTTAATTGTGCAATGGCTTTCGATTGGAAAACGCCACCGCTGATCGTCACTTCATCGGTAATTGCTGCCATTTCTTTTAAAACACCAATATTCAACAACATCCCCTCAATTGCTCCACGAATCATATCTGCCCGAGTATG
The DNA here is from genome assembly GCF_040910045.1 of Enterococcus sp. RTP21361st1_A6_RTP21361_211029. Lineage (NCBI taxonomy): Bacteria > Bacillati > Bacillota > Bacilli > Lactobacillales > Enterococcaceae > Enterococcus > Enterococcus sp. RTP21361st1_A6_RTP21361_211029. Next base: position 7,028 of record NZ_JBDGBK010000023.1, read on the forward strand.
TTGAATCGTCAAACCATGATAAGACGCCTTGATATCAGATGTCCAATAAGGAGCCCGTTCCCCATTGATAAACGGAAAAAAGCGCAGACCATGGCTGCCGATTATGGTTTCTTCAATGATTCTTGGGAGGCTTTCATAGAAAGTGTCAGGATCTTGTGCCAATGTTTCTTTGATCCAAGCAAGGACGCACCCCCCATTATTCGACGGAGCACCAATGACATATTGACCTTCTTTAAGGTAATAACAAAAATTTTGCCGCTGATCGAACACCGGTTGATCCGTCACCTTTCGAACAGCAGCACTAGTGCCGATCGTCAAACTATTTTTGATTCCAGTCGATACATACCCTGCATAAGCCGCCAAACAGCCATCACTGGCGCCGCACATGATCTCTACTGTTTCATTCAATCCATAGCGAGCGGCAGCGGACGCAGCAATAGGAAACCGATCGGTCGTGTCACAGATTGGCGCAAACTGTTCAATGGAAAGGTCCAAATAGTGAAGAATCTCTTGACTCCAATTTTTTTCTTCAAGGGAGTAGAGGCCTGTTGCCGATGCAGTACTTCGGTCGATCCAAGGAGCTCCGGTAAATAAAAGCATCACCAATTCTTTCAGCCCATACCATTTTGTCTTGCCATCAAAACCGCCAGCGGATTTGAAGTGAAGCAACTTAGCAAATGGCGACATCGCATGGATCGGTGTCCCAGTCTGCCGATAAAACGATTCTGACAATGAGGATTGACGAAACTCTGCAATCACTTGGCTAGCCTGATTATCTGACCAAATATAGATTTCTTCAAATTTCTCATTTATCACTGGCATTAGACTATGCATCGCTGTACTGAACCCAATCACTGTTATTTGCTCTCGTAAAGAGGAGGGAATCGCCGTGATCCCTTTCAAAAGTACAGCTATGATTTCTGACGCAGACTGTGTGCGACCTTTTTCTGTTTTGGTATAAATAGGAAAAGAACGTTGATAAATGATTTTCCGTTCTTCCAACAAACCGATTTTTATTGCCGTCGTTCCAATATCAATCCCTAAAAACATTCCTCTCGCTCCCTTATCTCTGCTAATTCATTTCTATTTTAGCATACTTAAAAAAGATCCCCACAAAAAGACCATTGCTCATCTCCCTTTGAATTCTTGATAAACATTTAGAATGTCAGTGATTCCAGCAAAAAAATCCGAATGATTGACAAGAGGGTTGGCAAACATCCAGCTTGCAGCCATCAACTACTGCACCACAGATGCACTCCCTCTCGTTTATCATTCAGATCCTCTATCTCCTCTGTCATCCTCAGACTTTTTAGCGAACACTAATTGTTGTAAGGTTTTTCAAAGTGACATCTTTTGATCAGAAATGTTTCTCAGCATGTGAAACATTTTAGTGGAGTCCCGGCCAATAATCACCATTTTCTGAGACCAGATCATCTAAGAGATCTTTGGCTACTTTTGCGCTAGGAATGGTTTTGGAAAGGGTTAACGCCTGCCACATTTTTTGGTAACTCTTTTCCACATATGCCTCCACCACTAATTTTTCCACAGTGACTTGTTGGAACATCAAGGCTTGTTGGAAAGATGGTATCTTGCCTTGTGCCAAAGCTTCTGGTCCATCAGAGCCAACGATACAAGGAACTTCCACCATGGCATCATCAGGAAAGTTAGCGATTGCCCCGTTATTCTCAACAATCATGACCATTCGTTCATGCGTATTGAACGCAATTGCTCGTGCCAGATCCACAATAAAGGTTGCATGAGCATCGATTTCAAATGCGATACCCTCTGCCGATCCTTGTTCGATGATTTTTTTCGCATGGTCGAAGACTCGCTTTTCTCTTCCTTCCATGACCTCATTCGAACGCGTATATTCGGGATGCTCTTTCATATGATCATAAACGTAATCTGGGTATAAGTAATATTTTAAATACGTATTTGGCAAATACTCTGGTGTCAGAGCCAAAAGATCTTTGGCTTTTTTGTGGGTTTCTTGCCAACTAGGATCTGTATGTTGGGTGTCCACTTCAACTTGAGTGAGATAGCCATTCTGTGCAACATATTCCCTGATTTGTTGGATGTATTCGTTGCCTTCTTTGTCCTTGATGCTGGTCCACCAGCCAAAATGATTCAAGCCAAAATAACGAACTTCTAAGTCTGCTGGATTTTTATCAATAATTTGCGACATCCGTCGCAAGGTGCCCACTGGCATATCGCAAATATTCAACACTTTTGCGTCAGGTCGCAACACACGACAGGCTTCTGCTACAATCGCTGCCGGATTCGAATAATTTAACATCCAGCAATCTGGCGAATACGTTTCCATATAATCAATGATTTCCAACATTCCGGTGATACTGCGCATACCATAAGCGATACCGCCAGGTCCGCAAGTCTCTTGACCGAACACACCATGGCGTAGAGGAACCTTCTCGTCTTTTTCCCGCATGTCATATTTGCCTACTCGAATATGAGCCATACAAAAATCAGCACCAGTAAAAGCTGCTTGCGGATCCGTCGTATAAGAAAATTCGATCTGTGGTGCCTGTTCTTTTAATAAGATCGTCAATGCTTCACCTAAAGTTCTTTGTCGCGCTTCATCATTATCATAAAGTGTCAGCTTTCTCAATGGGAAGCGGTTTTGATTATCTAACAGCATCATCACGATCCCTGGTGTGAAGGTACTTCCTCCACCGGCAATCACTACTGAAAAATTCTTCATCATTCAATCTCTCCTTCTCGTCCAAGAAACTTTTCTAATTCTTCTCGTACTTTTGGTACAGTCAATCCATAAACAACATGGACATTCTCACCATTCTTGATAACGCCTTTGGCTTGGGTTTCTTCTTTTAGCAATGTCTCATCCACTAGTTCTGGATTTTTTAGTTTCAAACGCAATCGTGTGTAACAGTTGTCAATCGTTTTAATATTACTGTCTCCACCTAAACCTTTCGTGATCAATGCTGAAATCGAGTCCGTTGGTACAGATGAAGGGATTACTTCTGCCGTCACTCCAACACCAGCTCCTGCTAACCGTTTCTCTTTGTACTCTTTTTTTGAATACAATTTTGTTTCATTCCCTTCATCTTCCCGACCGACTGTTTTCAAATTCATTTTGGTAATCAAAAAGCGGAAAAGAGCATAATAGAGAAAGAAAAATACTATGCCAACGGCGATATAGATGGGCCAGCGAGTCTTTTCAATCCCTAACGGCAAGTTATACAAAAGGAAATCAATAAAGCCATTCGGACCAATCGCTCTTGAGCCAAAAATATTCAATGCAACCATACTCAGTCCACTTAATGCGGAATGGATCACGAACAAAACTGGTGCAACGAACATAAACGAAAATTCGATCGGTTCCGTTACCCCAGCAATAAAGGAAGTCACCACTGCTGGGATCAAAATAGCTTTGACCTTGACTCTATTCTCTGGTTTTGCGGTCTGATACATAGCTAGACAGGCACCAAGTAAGCCAAACATTTTTGAAATTCCTCGTGCATCCCAGATGACACTTTGCGAGAGAACCTTTACTGCCGGATCCGCAATTTCTGCAAAGTAAATGTTCCGAGCCCCTTCGAAGACTTGGCCCCCAACTTCAGCGACGCCTCCAAGGGAAGTATATAGAAATGGTGTATAGATCAAATGATGGAGTCCAGTTGGAATCAATAATCTTTCTAGCGTCCCGTATAAGAAGATACCGAAGTTTCCTGTTTCTTGAATAATGCCGCCTAATCCATCAATCCTCGTTTGAATCACCGGCCATACGATCGAAGAAAGGATGGCGAACAATACAACAACTGCAATCAAAACAATGAAGACAAAGCGAGCCCCGCCATAGACTTGAAAAGCATTATTGAAGGTAGTGTCGATGAAACGGTTGTGGATCAATGCAACGATGATCCCTAAGATGATCCCTAAAAATACCCCCATATCTAAGACTTGAACCCCTAAAACCAGTGCTTGTCCTGATCCTTGGAGTGCATCGGCGGCTACAAGCATCCCTCGAAGTTCCATAAATTTGTTCATGGCATATAAAAACACCAGATAGCCTAGTAATGCAGTAAACGCCGCTTCCGCCTTTTTCTTTTTGGCCAGACCAAGAGCGATCCCTACACAAAATATGATGCCGAGATTCGTTAAGATCGGTAAAAGTGAGGCAGAGAGAATGCTGCCAAAACCTGTGGTGATTGGGTTATCCAAAAATGGAAAACGTTCGATCAAACGAACATTGGTAAAAACATTGCCAATGGCAATCAAGATCCCAGCAATTGGCAAAATCAGAACCGGTACAAACATGGCTTTTGAAAACTTCTGCATCGCATCCATCATTTTTTCTTTCATTGATGATACTCCTTTGCTTTTTTATCGGTAGGTTTATTATAGGTAAGTTTGAAGGACATTCCTATAGAAATCGCTTTCAAATCAACCTGTTACATAGATTGGAATGTGTTTCATAAAAAGAAGCATCGAATGGTCATTTCTTACCATCCGATGCTTCTTTATTCACCTTTCGTACTAAATCCACATGTTGATATATCAAAGGGAAAATTTTTCTATATGCAGCTTCTGTTAAATGTATGCCATCTTTGGTATTCAAAGCATCAAGCTGTTTAGTTTCATCTATAAGCAAATTATTGACTTCAATCGTCTCATATCCATTTGAATCGGCAAGCTTGCTGATTTTCTCACTTGCTTCAATCACACGGCTATTGATTCTATACTTTGAAGCCTGCAGTAGCCATTGCTCGCCTTGTTTTTTTGAAACGTCTTGCATTATTCCGGTATTTACTGGATAAAACTTAATAAAAGTAACTGCACATTGTGGTAGACTTTTCTTCAATTTACTGAAAATTTGGCGGTAGCTATCTAATAAGTGACTATCCTCAAAACACTCGTCTGCTAGATCATTTGACCCAATATTGATCAATAGATGTACAGGTTGTATAGAGAGTATCAATCGATCAAAAATTTCAAGATAGTCTTTAGAAGTTGCTCCACTAATTCCGCGGTTATAAACAATTATTTCTTTATCGAGAAACAATTGTTCCAAAGGAAATTCTTCCATTAAAGAAGAACCAGCAAAGACGATTTTCCCATTTTCCGCATCATGATTTTTAGAAACATAACGATTCAAACAGATCATTTTCCGCCTACTCCTCGTTATTAGATATTTCTCTAATCGTCATCGCAGTTTTCGCTGACAAATAGATTGTATCCATTGAATAAGTATCTATCGTTATCTTAACAGATGCATCCTTTTCACTATCGTTAAACAAAATAACAACAATGGATTTATTATTATTCTGAAAGGCAACACTTTGGATATGCCGATCATTCGAGCTTTCAATTCGAACAGATTCAGGGCGGACAAATTTACTGAAATGAGCCAGACCAAAATAATCAAGTGTCAATTCATAGTTTTTCGTTTGTTGATCCACTTTTACAAGGCCGCGACAAGTACTTTTTCCAAATCCCGGAACAGTAGGTCCATTATTTTCGTCTAGCGCTAAATTCCAAAGCGTCATAGATTTTGCACCATTTCTAAAAATGTTGATCCCTGTTCTCATTAGATTACTGAAAGCTGGTTCAAAGGCTGGTATCCAATCTCCTCCAGATCCCTCAGTAAAATGAATTTCTTTATCTGGATAAAATAGAGCAACTCTTGATTGATTAATTACATTACCACCATACCAGTGCCAAGCTATGCCATCAAAGGCCGCTTCTGCCTTATCCAAAATTTCTAATGGATAATCAATTCTATCCCAGTTATGATCATAGCCTAATATTTTTGTCCGAATGTTATTATCATTAAACAAAGGTTTTAAGTATTTAGCAACAAAAGTTGCTTGTTCATCCGCCAGCATCTCCATTCCTGGGTAATTCGGTGGCACAAACAACGGTTCATTTTGTGGTGTAATCGCATATATATCTAATCCATGCATATGATAACTGTCAATCACTTTTTTGAAGTAATGGGCATATGTATCATAATACTTCAACAACAATTTTCCACCAATCATTTGTTGAGAATCTTTCATCCATCCAGGAGCACTCCAAGGAGACATAAATAATTTTAGTTCAGGATTCATTTTCTTAGCATATTTTGTTAGGGGAATGATACTTTCTTCATCTTGTGCGATAGAAAAATGAATCAGATTCTCATCTGTTTGATCTTTTTCCATATCATCATAACTATAAATATGCCGCGCATAGTCAGATGCACCCATTGGGTTTCGTAGAATTGAAAGACCGATTCCTTTTTTTGAATCAAATAACGCTTCCATGACTGCGATTTGTTGCTCTTCAGATAAACATTTATCAACTAAATATGCAGAAGAATCTGTCAAAGAAGTTCCCCATCCATCAATTTTCTGAAAAGTTTGATGGCTATTGACATTGATTTCAAACTCATTTTTATTTTGTGTAAACGGAGATTGTTCAAGCTGAAACATATTCATTTCATCTGTTGTCGTGTAATATTCAAAACTCAATGGATCACTCCTGTTCTATTTGATTTGTAGTTACATGCTTCATAATTTGCTTATGGATCATAACTTGAAAAACCATAGGAATACTTATTCCAAATAACGCCCATACTAATGCTAATCTAGGTAAAAACACAGGTAAAACAAAACTACTAAGCATTATCGCTAAGCCAATAATATTACAACCTACGTATTTTAACGTTATCCCTAATGAAAACTCCACTATGGACCGAATGGACATTTGGCTGGTACAAACAATGAATACATTCGAAAGAAACACAATAAAAAATGCAATAAAAAGTAATATCAAAAATTGAAATATAGTTCTTCTAGTGAATGCTAGTAAAAGAAACAGTAAGAAAAAGATCACCCAGAAAGCGATGATTAACCTGAATGAAAGAATCAGATTTTTTCTAAACAGCATGAAGTATTTTGTTAGGGTAACTTCTTGCTGATTGTATTCTTTTAAAAGCTGGTAGCCAGTAATCAATGCACAAGGCACTGTGATGATTGGCAAACTAGAAAAGATGATTAATAGATTTAATAGCATCATTTGATATATTTTTTGTAGGAAACTGTATACTTCACCATCAATATTAAATATTTGTTTCATTACTGACTACCACCTTTTTATTCGATGCCTAATTTCTCTTTATTCTCAGCAATTTTCTCGTTTCTAATTGCCTCAATATCTGACCAACCATTTTGATCTAAAAATGTTGAATATGAAGAGATTACTTGATCAAATTCTTCTTCTGAAGAAGAGCGAATCAAACAGACTAATGTTGTATACCAATTTGTATTGATTGCAGAGAGATTACGTGCTTCTTGAGTCCCTGAACTAGGATCAATATTTTCTAGAATAAAATGAGGGTATAATTTTCCTTCTCCCCATTCTCTTGGCTGTATCAAGGCAGGTGTCTGAGTACTTTCACTAGCCATTGATTGATATTTATCATGACCAAAGAAAATAAACTCACTTAGTCGATACTCTTTTTTGAATCGATCTGAATCATTATCTTTCATCTCTTGCACTTCTGGCAGTAATTCAATTTTACCATCATTGTCATATTGGAAAGTCTCTCCTTCAATACCAAAAGTAGTTAGAATGCCGCCGTATTCACTTTGTAAATAAGTGAAGATTTGCATGGCCTTAGCTGGATCTTTAGCACTTTTACTAATATAATTGATCATCCAACCAGTAATACCACTTTGATTTAATTTAGGCTCTTTCCCTTCACTATTTTGTGGTCCATTGATTGCAATGTACTCACCATTAGGATTTTCAGCTAACCAGCTTTGTAAAAAACCACTCATTTGTGCTGTACCACTAGCCATAATTGTGGCGTATTGACCGGATTTCACTTTTTCTTCAAAAGCTGTACCATCATCAGAAAAACTATCATCCGACAAATTTCCATCCTCATGAATTTGACGCAACACTTTTAACCAGTTTAAATACTCTTGATCTAGATTACGGTTATAAAAATTACCCTCTTTTGTTTCTAGATCAACACCCAAATAGTCTTGGAAAACATCACCTAAAGATCCAGCCCCATCACCCAACGCATTGAAACCAAAGGGAACAAGTTCTGGATATTTCTCTTTGATAGATTTCATTCCCGCTATGAAATCATCCGCAGTTTCAAAATTATTCTCACCAATTGCCTTATATACATCTTTTCGAATCAAAAAGTTTGTGTTAGCAGGAATTAAACCGCTATCATAATCTTCTGCTGTATTAGAATAATTGGGATATCCATACGTTTTTCCATCATCTAATTGAAACCAATTTAATGTGTCTTTTGCAGCTACAGTTTGCCAATAAGGATCATATTTATCTGCAAGTTCATCTAATGAATAGGCCCAACTATCAGCTTTTTGCGCAACTTGTGAGTTTGAATCAAAAATTGTGACGATATCTGCCATATCATTGCTTGAAAACATTGTATTTAAGTTAGTATCATCACCTTTGATAAATTTGACTTTGATGTTCAAATCTTCTTCCATTTTTTTTGTAACGACATCATTTCCCCATTCATCATTCCACCAATCAGCATTAACATACCATGTCAGTTCTGTGACTTCTTCCTTATTATCCAATTGCCATGCTGGCGTATTTTTATCTAGATTATAACGCTCACTAATATCTACATCCTTTGCTTCTTGACTTGCGTTATCTTCTCCCCCTCCACATGCACCTAGCAACAACACCGAACTAAACAGCAAAACTAAATTTCTCAAGTTTTTCATTTTTTGTTTTCCCCTTTTCTATTCTTTAACAGCTCCGACCATCATTCCAGCAATGAAATGTTTTTGGAGTAATGGATAAATAATCAGAATTGGAATCATTGTGACCACGATTGTAGCAAGTTGGACACCTTTGGTTGTACTTTCTGCCACAGCCGTTCCGATGTTTTGCATCCCTTGTGTCTGTGATTGAACAATGATCTCATATAGTTTCATTTGTAATGGGTAAAGAGCCTTATCAGTAATAAAAATTCTAGCTGTCATAAAGTCATTCCATTGGTTTACCCCATTAAACAAGGCAATTGTTGCTAGAGCTGGTTTGGACAGAGGTAAAAATATTTGCAAAAAAATGCGCCAATGACCTGCACCATCAATCATTGCCGATTCCTCTAATGAATCGGGTACATTTCTAAAAAAATTCATTAATATAATGACGTCATAATAACTTAACAGCGCTGGTATAATATAAACCCAGAAGCTATTTAACAAACCTATTTGTCTAAACAATAAGTACGTAGGAATCATTCCACCTGAAAAAAACATCGTAGTGATACCCATCGCAGAATATAATTTTCTGCCTTTCAGATTTGCTTTGCTCATAGCATAAGCCATCATGGCACAGAAAAATACATGTGTTAAAACACCAAAGATTGTTTTAGAAACTGAAATAAAGAAAGCTTGCAACATACTCCCATCTCTGAATACTGCTCGATAATTCTCTAGTGACAGTTCAGAAGGCCAGAATACAAAGTCACCTTTAGCAAGAACACTTCCAGAGGCGAATGATGATACCACCACATTCCATAAAGGAATAACGATAATCAAGGTGAAAATGGTTAAGATCAAAATATTGAAAATGTCGAATAAACGACTATCTACATCCTTTTTCATCACTTTTTTTTCCATACAACGCTCCTTTCTACAATACGGACGTATTGTCATTTAGTCGTTTGGTCATTTGATTTGAACATACCAATAAAATTACTGATACAATTGACACACCTAATCCAACTGCAGTAGCATAAGAAAAATCGCCTTGCGCTATCCCCATTCTAAATACATATGAATTAATCACTTCCGCCTTCGCTTGATTTTGATTATTCATCAAAACCATTGTCTGATCTAAGTTGGATCCCAGTAATCCACTTATAGTCAGAATCAAATTTAAGCTAATGATTCCTTTTAGCATTGGTAATGTAATTTTCATAATTTGTTGAAACCTAGTTGCCCCATCTATTTTTGCTGCTTCGTAATATGAGGGATCAATTTTAGATAACGTAGCTAAGTATAAAATCGTACCCCAACCAGTGTTTTTCCATATATCTGACAATACCGCAATCCACCAGTATTTATTCGTTGATAAAAGATAGTTTTCATGTTTGATTGAAAAACCAAGTCCACTCAATATTGTATTGAGTAATCCATTTGTTGACAGCCAATTAATCAACATACCGCCTAGAACAATCCATGATAGAAAATAAGGCATGTAAGAGATTGTTTGGACCAATTTTTTAAATACACCTTGTCTGAGTTCAAAAATCAAGATTGCTAAGATAATCGGTAAAACAAAACCTATCAGTAGCTTCAAGAAGCTGATACCAAGCGTGTTTACAACTGATCCCCAAAAAAATTTATCATTTAATATGATCTGAAAATTTTCAAAGCCGACCCAAGGTGCTGTTTCAAGTGTGTCGATGACTGTATATCTTTTGAAGGCAATGATCAGCCCATAGATAGGAATAAAGTTAAAAATGATCATAAAGATAATTCCTGGCCAGACCATACTTTGCAATTCCCATTGTTCAAAAAAAACAGAGAACCACTTTTTTATCTTATTAGTAGAGCGTTTTGCATTTTGCACGGAAGTTTCCATCTGTTCCCCTCACTTTCAGTTTATTGTTGCCTCATTTAGAATCAGTTTCTTTACTTGATATACTGCTCCAACCATGCCAGCATCATTCATCAATTTAGCTGCTTTGATAGGTGCGATCGTTTTTCCCACTAAATAATGAATACTTTGATGTCTTTCTGTCATTTTTGAAATGGTGGAGCTCAATCGCTCTAAAAATAACGTGTTTGCACTTATGCCACCACCAATCAATACCAATTCGGGATCAAAACAACTGATCAAGTTCAATATGCCGACAGATAGATCTTCATAAAAACTATGAATGAGGTCGTGGGCAATATCGTCATCCTCTTCTTTAGCAAAAATTTCTTTTGCATCCCAAATTGGTTCGAACTTTGAATCTTTCTTTAACATTATTTCATTATAACGAGAACATAAACCACCAATCACTGCTGCACGCTGATTCAAAGACATCGCCTCTATGTCAACGCTTTCATTAATTTCCTTAATAACCATCCAGCCAAATTCGCCTGCCATGCCATGGGCACCTTTGATCAATTCATTTTGATAAATAATACCGCCACCTATGCCTGTTCCTAGAACCATACATATGTAATTGGGAATCCCTTGAGCATGGCCAATCCATTGTTCTGCGATAGCAGCAGCATTGGCATCATTTTCGATAACAATTGGTACTTTCGTTATCTTCTGTAATTCTTGCTTTAGACGAACACCATAGATGGACTTGATTGCTCCTGCTGTAATCATTGTGCCGTGTTGATCAATAATTCCTGGTGCGCTGATTCCAATCCCTTCAATTGGTTCTTGCCTCTGACTCTCTTCAATAATTGTTTGTAGGTTTACCAAGAATTGATGTCTATTATCGATCGTTTTGATACTCTGCTTACAATAAACTTGTCCTTTATCATCAATAAATCCATATTTGATTGTAGTTCCACCAATATCTATTCCCAAATACATTTATATCACTCATTTCTATTAAACTGATATACTGATTCGCCCTCAACCAATCTTCCATTTAATACAAAGGATTTTCCTGAAACATCCCCATTGATCAGCTTTACTAAATGTTGCGTTGCAAGCTCCCCTTGTTCTTTGATTGGGTTCACAATTGTTGTTAAAGACGGTCGAAAATATTTCAACAGCTCGATTCCATCAAACCCAACAACACTAAAATCATTCGGCACATGATAGCCTGCATGTTCAATCGCTTTGGTTACGCCGATAGCACTAAGATCATTTCCCGCTAGAAATGCTGTCGGTAAATCTTTTTGCTTATGCAAAAATTTTTCTGTCGATTGATATGCGAAATTTTCTTCAAATCTTCCTTCTATTAGATAATGCGGCTTTAGAGGAATGTGTGCTTTTCTTAGTGCTTGCTGATATCCCTTGAATCGTTCATCGCTATCATAAACACCATCAAAGCCTTTGACGAATGCAATATTACGATGGCCTTTCGCTATCAGATAAGATGTTGCATATTCAGCGCTTTCATTGGAATTGAAAACAATACTACCAAATGTATGATCTTGAATATTACGATCAATAAAAACGGCATTGACGGATTCATTTCTGATTATCTCAAGATCTTCTTCATCAAGCATATCTTCAAATCCAATAAATCCATCTACAGCACCTCCCAGAATACTCGTCAAGACAACTTCTTTTTCCATTGAAATAAACACATTTAAAGCGTAACCATGTTTTTCAACTTCTCTTGCTATGGATTCAATCAGAACACTAAAATACGGACCAGTAATACTTGTGGTATAAAATCCGATTCTTTTCGTCCTACTTTTCTTTAATTCCTTTCCCATAAGATTAGGCACATAATGAAGGTTCTTCGCAGCTGCTATGACCTTTGCTTTCGTCGATGCTTTAACAACATCAACGCCATTTAACGCTTTTGAAACTGTTGCGATTGACACATTTGCTTCTTTTGCAACGTCTCGGATTGTTGTTCGTGTATTCATTATCATCACCACATAAAAACGTTTTTTTTTATCAACATTATAAACAAACTATAAATAAAAACGTTTTCACATTCAATGGGTTTCATCAAGGTTGGTTGCTGTACCAGCTTAATGGCTTCTGTACCTTAATGAAACCCCTTGTACCAATCATCAGATGTCTGCTCCATTTGATGCGATAAATTTTGGTACCATTTAAATGAATCTTTTTTTAACCGCTTTAGTGTACCTTTTCCGTCATTGTTTTTATCTACATAAATCATGCCATAACGCTTCTCCATTTCACCTGAACCAAAACTCACTATATCTATGATTCCCCAAGGTGTGTAACCTAACAAATTAACTCCATCCTCTAAGACAGCTTTTTTCATTTCTGCTATATGTGCATGGATATAATCAATACGATATTGATCATGAATTTCATCATTTTCGACTGTATCACAGGCCCCAAACCCATTTTCAACACTAAACAAAGGTATCTGATACCGTTGGTCAAGGATATTCAAAGTGTATCTCATCCCAACAGGATCAATTTGCCAACCCCAATCACTTGCTTTCACATGTGGGTTGCTTAACCATTTGGCTTTTGAAAAATCATTGATCAACTCGCCATTCTCATCCAGAGTAGTGGCAGTGCCTGACATATAATAACTAAAGCCGATATAATCAACTTTACCTTCTTTTAATATCTTCTTTTCTTCATCTGAGATATCAATAGAATAGTTTTTCCGATCCCATTTCTTTAGGACATATTGGGGTATCTCTCCTCTAGCATGGACATCACTATAAAAAAAACGTCTATTCATTTCTTTCTGTGCCGACATCTGATCTTCAGGTTTACTAGAATATGGATACACTGGAACGTTTGCCACCATACATCCAATTTGAAATTTGGGGTTAATTTTGTGTCCTAACTTAACAACTTGTGCACTCGCAATCAATTCATTTATAGCACCTTGATAAATTATCTCTTCCTTATTCGCTTGGGTCTTATTTTGATCAAATAAAAAAGCAGAATTAGTCCAGGTGTGTAAATTATGTTATCCATCAGCTTGGTTATTGATTTCATTGAAAGTCATCCAATATTTGACTTTGTTTTTGTATCTCGTCATAACACTTTCCGCATAACGAGTAAAAAAAGGAATTAATTGTTTATTCTTAAATCCACCATAAGCTTTATATAGGTGAAAGGAAATTTCGAAATGCGATAAGGTGATGACTGGCTCAATACCATTTGCAAGTAATTCATCAAATAGATCATCTTAGAATTTAAGCCCTTTTTCGTTTGGTTCTTTGTCATCGCCAGTTGGAAAAATTCTTGTCCAATTGATAGATGTGCGCAATACTTTAAGACCCAATTCCTTAAACAATTGAATATCCTCTTTGTAAAGATGATAAAAATCAATAGCTTCATGATTTGGATAATACCTATTTTCTATAACACCATCTGTAATTTCTCTGGAAATACCATTTCCTCATGCGGTCATCACATCTGCAATACTTACACCTTTACCCTCAACATTCCACACAACTTCAACTTGATGTGCGGCAACAGCTCCACCCCATAAAAAATTTTCTGGAAATGTATTCATGATTCTTCATCCTCTCTTTATTCTCCTTGAGTATACAAAAAGTCCGATATTCATCGTGCATTTACTAATAAATCGGTACACGAGAAGCAAATTAGAAAAAAAAGCACCTTGGTACACGAAGTACCAAGGTCATGAATAATTTCAATCTCTATCAAATGTAATGAGTTGGCGCACAGCCTCTGATAAGGCTTCAATCAAAAACATACAGGGAATTTGACTTGTTAAATCCTCGTGCTTATTAATTCTCTTCACATCAACCGAATAATCTAATACAAAATCGCTCATTCTACCCAGTGTGCTTGCAGAATCGCTTGTGATTACGACCGTTGTAAAGTCCGGGTTGTTTTTAAATCCGTTAAACAACTCTATGATTTCAGTTGTCCCTCCTGTAATAGATAACGCAAATACCATATTATCAGATGTATTTTTTAGTTTTGCAAAAATCGGATATGTATGATCGACTAATGCAAAACTATTACAGCCTAAAGTTGAAAATCGACGCGCAGCATACTCGCACATTGATGCAGAAGCACCAATACCATAAAAAATAATATTCTCACACTCAATCAGTTTCTCAGCCACTCGTCTCAATTTACTCTCAATGTTTTTAGGAAAATGATCAGCGCTTAATAACGTGCTTCCGCTAAGTATATCAGCATTTTCAACCTGAGGCATCTTAGCATGCGACCGAAACTCCGTAAAACTTTCATAGCCTAATTTACGAATAAAGCGCATCACAGAAGAGGCCGATGTATGGGATTCGATGGCGATTTCTCTCACCCGCATATAAGGAATCTTGTCACTTTGACTGGACATATAATGATAAATTGCTCGATCCGTCTCTGATAAATCGTTGAAATCTATTTTTCCAAAAAAAGACATGCCTATCGCTCCTATTTTTTCATTCTTCTGATTCTACAGATTGAGGCTGTATCGACAACGGCTTCACAAAAAACAATTCCAACGGCTGTTCAAAACCTGGTACGTCCATAAGCAACCCACCGGCATCTTTGTAGCCACATTTTCGATAGAAATGCTGACTGCTCTCATCAGACTGAGTAGAGGCCATACACATCCCATACCTTTGTTTCCGCATTTCTGCTTCCCAAAGGCGGAGGAAGTGCCTTCCTCTCCCTTTTCTCTGCTGGGATTCGTTGACCACCAGCATGGTACAAAAGGGAATGGTATCCCAAAACAATTGGTAGCGAAGAATCCCCACAGGTTCTTCCTCATCGGTCAAGATCAACGCCTGTTGATCTTGGAACTTTTTTGCTAATCCTGCTTTTGACAAATGATTATCTAGTTCTAACCAGAATGTCATATCCCTTTTTTGCGCATAACGAATCTTCAGCATCTTGGTTTCTCCTTGTTTTTTCCTGAATCGTAAAGCAGCACTATTTTTCTGTTGTTTCTCGGTATTCTTTCAACACAGCCAGAAACGCATCACCGTATTTATCTAACTTGTTTTGACCAACACCTTTGATCTGTAGAAATTCGATAGGAGTTTTAGGCTGCTGCTCCGCAAGTTCCCGCAATGTCTTGTCCGAAAAGACGACATACGGCGGCAAGTTTTGTTCTTGTGCGAGCGTCAATCGCAGGGAACGTAATTGGTCAAACAATTCGTCATCGACGACCAATTGACGTACTTTGGCTTGTTTCCGGTAAACCTTTGCCTTGCCTAAAAGAACCTCTACACCGGCAGCTGACACACTGAGCAGGGGGTATTGTCCTTCCGAAGGGACTAAATAGCCTGATGCGGTTAAGTAGTCAATGAGTTGATTGACTTCTTTTTGTGACCAATCTTTCAACAAACCATAGGTTGGCAATTTTTCAAATCCCCATTGGGTGACTTTCTGATCTGCTGATCCGGTCAACACTTTCCCCACTAACGCTTTGCCAAAACGTTCACCCATTCGTTTCACACAGGACAACACTTTTTGCGTCTCAACGGTGATATCTACCTGTTCTCGTTCATCTAAGCAATTGCTGCAGCGGCCACAATCGGGACCGTCTTCCCCAAAATACCGCAATATGTAACGTTGAAGACACATTTGTGTATGCCCATATTGACTCATTTCTCTCAACTTGAGGTATTCATTTTGACGATACTGAATATCGGACTCAGATTGATCGATAAAAAACTGCTGAATCTGCAAATCCTGCGGAGCGTATAATAAAATGGCTTCGCTAGGTTCACCATCTCGTCCGGCACGTCCGGCTTCTTGATAATAAGATTCTAAATTACCGGGGATTTGGGCGTGGATCACAAAGCGCACATTGCTTTTGTTGATTCCCATACCAAAAGCATTGGTTGCTACCATCACTTGAAGACGATCAAAAAGAAAATCTTCTTGGTTTTGCGTACGTTCTTCTTCAGTTAATCCGCCATGATAGCGTCCAGCATTGATAGATTGTTGTTTCAATAAACGATAGATTCGTTCGACTTCTTTGCGTGTGCTGGCATAAATAATCCCTGATTGTCCTTTGTTCATCTTTAAATAGGTCAGCAAATAAGTATCTTTCTGCTCTTTGATAACTTCAAAAGATAGATTTTCGCGAGCAAAGCCCGTTTTCACTTGGTTCTCTGGTGGAATCAGCAACAGTCGTTCAATATCTTGGGCAACTTTTGGCGTTGCTGTAGCTGTCAATGCCACCACCGTTGGCCGCTGATCAAAACTATGTATCGTTTCCGCTAAGCGTAAATAGCTAGGACGAAAATCATGTCCCCATTGTGAAATACAGTGGGCTTCATCAACAGCGAGTAGGGATATAGGAACATAGCGCAGCAATTCGCGAAAATGATCTG
This sequence comes from Enterococcus sp. RTP21361st1_A6_RTP21361_211029, assembly GCF_040910045.1. Taxonomy (NCBI): domain Bacteria; kingdom Bacillati; phylum Bacillota; class Bacilli; order Lactobacillales; family Enterococcaceae; genus Enterococcus; species Enterococcus sp. RTP21361st1_A6_RTP21361_211029. The sequence continues at coordinate 24,001 of NZ_JBDGBK010000023.1, forward strand.
ATTCCAAACGCTCTGGAGCGACATACAGGAGGTTGATTTTTCCTTTCGATGCTTGCCTTAACCGTTGGTTGATTTCCGGAGCTGATAAGGTACTATTGATATAAGCGGCCGGGATACCCATGTCATTCAATGCATCTACTTGATCTTTCATCAATGAAATCAATGGTGAAATAACTAATGTCAGACCGTCTAACAATAAAGCTGGGAGCTGATAACATACAGATTTTCCTCCGCCAGTCGGCATGATGCCTAAAACATTTTGATGAGAAAGAATGGCATTGATGATTGATTCTTGACCTTCCCGAAAGCTGGTATAACCGAATTTATCTCTTAAAACTTGATTGATTGATTGCATAATATCCTCTTTTCCATGTCCATTATACGAGAAAATCCAGTCATTTGAAATGGGAACAGTTTGGGAATCACTTTCGACAGAAACTTTCAGTCTTTGATTTTTTGAGAAGAATATGGAACAATGATTGAAACAAAAAAGGAGTTTGCAGTTTTATGGAAAAAATCGTAATTATCGGTGGCGGCATCATTGGGATGACCTTAGCAAATTATCTAGATACGACGAAGTACCAAGTGACCGTGGTTGACGACCCTACGGGACAAGCTACTAAAGCGAGTGCCGGGATCATTTCCCCCTGGCTTTCGAAACGGCGAAACAAACGATGGTATCAATTAGCTAAAGATGGGGCTGCTTTTTTCGAAAAATTGGCACAAGATTTCTCACTGACCACAGATATTTATCAACGCTCAGGTACATTGATCATTCGCCCAGAAAATCAGTTGGCAGCATTAGCGGAACTGGCGGAGGAACGGCGCAAAGAGGCACCGGAAATCGGTCAAATCACCTGTCTTTCTCCTGCTGAAACGCAGCAAGCTTTACCTTTGCTCAAACCACTACCGGCTTTGAAAATTTCCGGAGGAGGTCGACTAGATGGCGCTGCTTATCTAGCGTTCCTAGAAGAACGGGCCCGTACCAATGGGGTCGTTTTCGTCCAAGGGAAGGCTAGACTTTATAAAGAAAAAAATTGGGTCGTTTCTACTACATACGCAGAAATCCCAGCGGATCATGTTTGTTTAACCGCCGGACCAGGATTAGGCCAACTGTTAGAACACTTGAACTACCACGTCGATGTTCGTCCCCAAAAAGGACAGCTGCTCTCCTTCGAAACGACAGCGTCAGCAAAAGATTGGCCAGTGGCGATGTTAGAAGGCGAAGGCGATTTGATTCCTTTTGCGAATGGGAAGATCCTTTTAGGAGCGACTCACGAAAATGATGGCGGTTGGGATCTGACTCCCACTGAAGCAGCAAAGCAACAATTGCTGACTGGCATCGGTTCATTTTTGGCAGCCCCCGAGAAATTGTTTGCTGCGCCAATGACAGTTCGCGTAGGAACACGGGCCTATACTTCTGACTTTGCGCCATTTTTTGGACTGCTTCCCAGTGAGCCAGGATTAGTGGTCGCCAGCGGACTGGGGTCTTCTGGATTAACCACAGGTCCCTATATCGGTTATTTACTGGCTGAATATTTTAATCAAGGTCAGAACCCTTCTGAAAAGCAAAAACTTTTTGAGAAATATAGTAAACCTATAGCTGCCTATATTACTCAACGTCACTGATGGTAAAAAAAAGGAGCTGTAACAAAAGTCTTGTCGCAGCTCTTTCTTTCGAACAATTGGACAGAATATGCCGCAGCTGTTTTTGCCAGGTGCATCTCCCCTCTTGTTAAACCTCTTTTTTTCTTGAATTTAAGCGTTTAAAATTACCTTTTCTAATAGGGCACCGGCTTGATGATTTCCTTCAAGACCGATCGTTCCTGAAAATTGTTGGACACGTTCCATGTTCGTGATTAGGACGATGACCATCGTTTCTTTGCCTTGTTGTTCGATATAAGGCAAGTCCATCGCTGCTAGTTTCGATTGTGGGGTTACTTGCTCTCCTACTTTTACGAATACTTCAAAGCCTTTGCCATCAAGAGAAACTGTATCGATTCCCATATGGACTAGAACTTCCACACCATTCGATGTGGTGATTCCCACCGCATGTTTGGAAGGGAAAACCGAAGTGACTTCACCACTGACTGGCGAATAGATTTGGCCGTCTTTAGAGTGAATGGCATACCCTTCACCCATCATTTTTGTTGAAAACACTTCGTCGGGTACATCTTCCAATGGAATGTATTCTCCTTGCGTTACAACATGCAAATCAAGTTCGTTGGTGAAGGTTTCTGTTTCTGCTTGATTAGGGACTAGGAAATAAGTCAGAGCAAAAGAGGAACCGATCGCCAAGACAATGCCTAGGACCGCATAGATAAAGTATTCACCAATATAAGCCGGCAAACTAAAGATACTGGATAAAATATAGCCATAGATCCTTACGCCAAAAAAGCTGATGAACGCTGATGCAATCGAACTACCGATGGTAGCTGCTAAAAATGCTTTTTTATATTTTGATAAAATCCCAAACAATGCTGGCTCAGTGATGCCCAGCAATCCTGACACAGCTGAGGACAAAATGATTGATTTTTCTTCTTTTGATCTTACTTTAAAGTAGATCGCTGCGGTTGCGCCGGTGATCGCCATATTTGCCATGAACATCATTGGCATCAACATATCATACCCTTGATTGGCAAAGTTTTGTAATGCGATTGGCGTCATTGCATGGTGTAATCCGGTAAAGATCGCAATTGGACGAATAGCACCTACAACAATTCCTGCCAATACAGGAGAAATCGTAAACAAGCCAGCTACACCATCTGCAAGCAAATTGCCTAAATGAATACTGATTGGACCAATAACTGTCAGTGTAATCAGTCCAGCCACAAACAAGGAAATCGTCGGTGTAAAGACGGTCCGCAGAACTTGCGGCAATACCTTGTCTACCCAGCGATAAATGTAGCTTAATGCTAAAACAGCAAAAATGATTGGAATAACGGTACCCGCATAATTGAAAACGGGAACTGGTAAAACCCCAAACAGTCGAAAGGCCGAAATATTGCCTTCAGCACCTGCATTCGTCATCGTTGGAAATTGTAATGTTGCAGCAATGGCGATCGCCAAGTATTGATTCGTTTTAAAGATGCGCGCAGCAGAAGCAGCAACAAAAAATGGCAAGAAGGTAAATACGCCGCTGGCGATCATATCAATGACTAAATACGTATCTGTTTGATTGGAAATCACATTTAAGGCAACCAATCCTGCCATCAACCCTTTAATCATTCCTGCCCCAGCGATTGCTGGAACAATTGGTCCGAATACACCGGAGACTGTATCCATAAACAACGAGACAGCGCCTTTTTTCTCTGAAGACTCTTGACTCTTTTCATCCAAACCAAGTTCTTTGGCTAATGGAGCATAATAATCCGCTACATCTGTACCGATCACCACTTGGAGCTGATTGCTTTGATATTTCGTTCCCACCACTTTAGGTATTTTTTCTAAAGCAGTATAGTCAACTTTCTTTTCATCCTTCAAATCAAAACGAAGCCGCGTCATACAATGCCAAGCATTATTGATATTCTCGGATCCACCAACATCTTTTATGATCTGTTTTACGATGTCTTCTTTCATCATCATTTTTTCCTCCTGTTGTTTGCTAACGGACTTGAATCTTGAGGCGCCTTTTCAAGTGGGTCCGTTTTCACACACATAGTAGCATGGCTGCACCCGCTTGTAAAACCAGTCCTTTTATTAAAAAAATAGACCAAAAAGGCTATGTATCAACAAATAAATAAGAATCCATCTAAAATTGGACTGGTTTTATGAGCCATAGCCATCTTTTTTTGGACCAAATTGACAGCGGTTGCTCTGCGTGTTTCAATGGCTATATCAACTAGATACAAAAATTGGAGTGAATAAAATGACACCAACGATCATCACCGACGTCAAATCCTTTGCGATCAAACCTGATCGCCATAACCTTGTTGTCGTTAAAGTAGAAACCAATAAAGGAATTTCCGGACTAGGCTGTAGTACGTTTCAATTTCGTCCTTTAGCAGTCAAAACAGTCGTTGACGAATATTTACGTCCCCTTCTGATGGGTAGAGACGCGAATGAAATCGAAGACATCTGGCAAGTCATGAATGTCAATTCCTATTGGCGCAACGGTCCGATCACAAACAATGCCATCTCTGGTATTGATATGGCATTATGGGATATCAAGGGACAGTTAGCTGATATGCCTCTGTATCAACTGCTGGGGGGAAAAGCAAGAACCGCGATCCCTGCTTATACTCATGCGGTAGCAGATAATTTAGACGATCTCTATCACGAAATCGATCGCTTTTTGGCAGCCGGTTATCGCTATATTCGTTGCCAGCTCGGGTTCTATGGCGGGAATCCAAGCCAGCTGCAAACACCCGAAGAACCAATCTCCGGCTCTTACTTTGATCAGACAGATTATATGGAAACGACTTTGAAGATGTTCGCAGCGATCAAAGAAAAATATGGCAACCAATTTCAAATGCTGCATGATGTTCATGAACGCCTCCATCCGAATCAAGCCATTCAGTTCGCCAAAGCAGCAGAACCTTATCAGCTCTTTTTCTTGGAAGATATTCTGCCGCCTGACCAAAGTCACTGGCTGACACAATTACGCAGTCAGTCAGCAACCCCCATTGCAACAGGTGAATTGTTCAATAATCCAATGGAATGGCAAGAACTAGTCAAAAATCGGCAGATCGATTTCATGCGGGCCCATGTATCACAGATTGGCGGCATTACGCCAGCATTGAAGCTAGCTCATTTTTGCGATGCGATGGGGGTTCGAATTGCCTGGCATACGCCTTCTGATATCAGTCCAGTCGGCTTGGCAGTCAATACGCATTTGAATATCCATCTGCACAATGCCGCGATCCAAGAAACAATCGAGTTGCCGGCAAATACCCAATCCGTGTTTGTTGGCAGTCCCCAACCCAAAGGCGGCTTCTTCTATCCAATGGAAAAAAGCGGGATCGGTATTACATTTGATGAAGAAGCTGCGGCTGATTTTCCGGTCGTTTACCGCCCCCATGAGTGGACACAAAGCAGAACGCCGGATGGTACACTAATCACACCTTAAATAATAATCCTAAAAAACTCAGCAGCCTGACTCAAATTGTTGAATCAGAGCTCTGAGTTTTTTTGATTTATCGTCTAGGAAATTTGTGGCTCTTCCTCTGCCGATCAATCGATGCGTGAACGATGGATTTCTCGATCGAAAGGTCGAATATAGGTGACTGCATAGTCGATGGCGACGATGTTGCTGAATTCATAGACCCGCCCATCTTCCAAAATTGCCCGATTCGTGATTTGCATCGCTGGGGTCCCCCGTTTGCACAGCAAGATTGCCGACTGGGCCATTGAAGTCGCAATCGGGGTATAACTGCTGATGTAGTGGGAAATCCGATATCCGCAACTCTCAACATAGCGCTGAATTGAATGTTCTACTACCTCTTGAGTGACATTAGGAAATAATCCTACCGGTAGCTTCGACGTTTCTAGCTGTTCAATCTTATAATTGACGATTCGCACCCGTTCAAAAGTCCAAACTTCTTCATTGTCTGCTAACTGAAAGATTTTTTGTTCATCTGGGGTAGCGGGTGCTTTACTCAAAGAAATCATTTTGGAGTGGATCCGATCGTAAGGAGTCCGTGTCAAGGAATTAAAGATCATGGGATTTTTGACCCACTTCTCATGGATAAAGATTCCCGATCCTTGGACCACACGAACGATGCCGATTTCTTCTAAATTTTTGATTGCTTGTTGAATCGTAAAGCGGGAAACGCCATAATTTCTGGCAAGTTCTCTTTGATTCGGTAATTTTCCTTCAATAAATTCTTCCTGATAAATTTTACTAAGCAAATCTTGAACGATAAATTCTCGTTTTTTCATAAAAACTCCCCTCACTTGCTCTCAGCTGTCGCCAGAACAGATAGTCCATCTTCTAGAGCGATTGAAAGATGCACCTCACAGCAGATAGAGCATCGTCGCTTGTCCAGTATCATTACGAACTATTGTACTCGAATGTACTCGAAAATCAATCTGCTGAATCATTGGCTCTAGAGTTAAAAAGTTAGAATCTGTATCAAACCAGGCGTGTCGCCACAGAAATGAGTATTTCTATATCAGCTAACTTGATGTAGTTCATGAATGGTCAACACCTTAATCAAACAAGGACCGATCAAAAAAGATGTCACGAACTGTTAAACAGATTCGTCACACCATCGTATGAATCGATTATTGCACTTATTCCGAGAAAAAAATTAGTCGGACGGATCAGATTCCCAGTAATCCCGGAGTTCTTCATTGATTGTTTCAACATTCACTGATTCTCTTTGTTCCTCTGGTTGCTCTTCGTTTGGCACATCACCAACCGCTTTTAGACAATCAGGCGTGACTGTTTCACCTGCTTCAGCAGCCGTCAGTATTTTCTCGATTTTTATTTTGTGGGTCCAGTCAGCACCCATGTCATAAATGTAGGTCAGAGTTTGGCAGGTTTGGAAATCATGGTCGATCACTAATGCATTTGTAGGTTCCGTGTTCGGCACATCGATTGAATTATTGCCGGCAAGAAAAAGGTAGAGCTGTGAATCCTTCCATTGAAAAGCAATTTGGATCATATTATGGAGTTGTTCATAACTAATGCCTGCAGGAATGAGCATCCTTCGCCAAATCGGCGGCTTGAAACCTTCCAAATCAATACGGATTTGATATGCAGCGATTCTTTCTTCGCTAGCTTCAGGAACTTTTTTTATTGGAAAAGGGACGATTTTTGGCGATCGTTGATTTTCATAGGGATGTTCGATCGGAACCAAATCATGATCTTCCGGTTCGACATCATGAAGCATCTCTAGCATTGCCGCTTTCTTCTCTGAAGACCAGAAATGCGGTTTTGACATGCGAGAGTAAAACACAGGCTGTTTTTCTGCAAGAACAAAGATAATCTCTTGGTATTGTTCTTTTGTGATGTGCTGTTCTTTATACATGCAATAATAAAAATCTTCAATAGCTAATTTAGCAAAGGGGAGGAAATTCAAATCATAAGGAATCTCTTGAGGCATCATTTCCGTATAGACCCATTCGACAAACTCTTTGTCTGTCAGCATTCTTTTATTCGTCTTTTGTTCTGCACAAAAAATCAAATAAAAAACCGGATCTAAGTAATGATCTAAATCATCATTACTGACAACACTCGGACCACCGAACAACGCGACATGATCCATCATGTGATCGATTACTTTTGCTAATTTTTTCAATGTTTTTTCCAAAAAATACCGCTCCTTTCTATCAGTTTAACTTTGACGAAAAGAGCAGTAATTGTCAATCTTTTTTTTAATGAGCAAGCATTTCCTGTGCAATTTCTAATCCAGACAGATCAGTCGGATAGAACGTTGGCCAATGATCCATTTCCGACAATAATGCTTCTTGACTTTCATTGCCAAAATAAAGGTGAAAATGATGGGAATCAGTTGGTGCAATCGAGTGATCGCTAAATTGGATATATTTGAAGGCTGCATCGTTATCTTTTGATTCAAACAAATAACGGACGCCGCGATTCCCTGCTTGGTAATTCAAGATCTTTTTGCCTACATATTGATAGGTTGCTTTCTTGGTTGTGCCATCTTCAAAGGTAAATGACATCGTATCTCCTGTGATCGTAATTTCTGCAACATCTGTTTGGTAGCCAGTTGTATAATAGTCTTTGTATTCCTCGGCCGTCATGCTTTTATTCTGTTTTGCTTTGTAGTCAAAAACTTGATCCAGCGTGCCGTCTTTCAAATAAGGATAGACCGATTGCCACTGTCCCTTCCAGTCCGTGAGTGAGCGGTCTTGAACATCTGCGTCGTCGAAATACCCATTATAAACGGTTTTTTCTTTCTCTGCTTCTTTCACTTCTTTCTCATTGGCTTGTGAAGTAGTCAGCATCAATGCGTCTCGGTTTTGTTCCATGATAGAAATGTAATCTTCCCCACGATCCATTTGTTCCTGTGTCAATCCTTCCAGCGGATTCAAAACGGATAAATCGACACCAGCTTCTGTTGCCAGTGTTTTGGCAATACTGTCTTTGGCATTTTCTTCAAAGTAAATCGTCTTGATCCCGGTATCTTCTACAAAATGCTTCAACTCAGCAATACGTGCCGCTGAAGGCTCTTCATTGGGAGACAGTCCAGCAATCGGAACTTGTGTCAATCCGTATTCCAAAGCGAGGTAGCCAAAAGCAGCATGCTGGGTGACAAAATGCGTTTGCTTGGCATTCTTAAATGCTGACTGATAAGAATCATCCAATGACTGCAATTTTTCTAAATAGGCCGCAGCATTCCTTTCAAAAGCAGCTTTCTTTTCTGGATAAGCCCTGCTTAGCTGATCACGAATGCTTGCTACTTGTTTGATTGCAAGGCTTGGTGCTAGCCAGACATGAGGATCTAATTCATGAGAGTGCCCTTCTTCATGATCGTGCTCGTGATCGTGGTCATGCTCTTCATCACCCGACAGCAACACCATCCCCTCCGTAGCTTTCACAATGGTGACATCTCCTTCTTTCAATGTAGATTCAATGGCAGGAACCCACATTTCCATGTTCTCATTATTGTAAACAAAGGCATCCGCTTCTTGGATTTTTGCCATATCTTTAGCCGATGGTTCATAGTCATGTGAGTCTGTCCCTGCCGGCATCAACAATTCGACATTGCCTTCATTTCCCACCACATTGCGAGTAAAATCATACATAGGATAAAAACTAGCGAGGACTTGAATCGTTGGATCACTTGATTGTTCTGTCTGTTCATTCGCTGATTCCTTTGTCACACTGCAAGCAGCCAACCCTATGGTTAAAAGCGAAATACCTGTTATTTTTAAAAATTTCTTCATCTCTTTACCAGCACCCCTTTTTGATTTAGCAAAACGATCATTTCTCCTAAAAAAACACCAGAGAGCCTGTTACGATTTGATTTTCACAAATCGTAACACTTACGTTTTACTTTCGATTATTTACTTTACACAAGGGAAAACAATCTGTCAACACCTAAAAAGATGTTTTTTATATGTCTATTCTTTCATATCTGCAGTGATTCATTTGTCTTTTTGCTCGCGCTGTCTGACTTGTTCTTTCAAATCGTCTGTGCTACACTCAGAAAGTAATTGAATCGAATTATCCACTAGGGGCGCTTTATGCTGAGATAGACAGTTTGTCTGGTCCCTTTGAACCTGATTTGGTTAATACCAACGTAGGGAAGTGGTTGCGCAGCTTATTTCGCGTTCCCATTTTTCTGTCTACCCGTGGATAGAAAAGGAGGAACGCTTTTTTTGTAGACAGAAAATCATTCGAAAGGAAGAATACTATGGAAAATTGTTCAATGAATCAAATCGATATCACGGGATGCCGCATCAGTCTTTATCCAATGAAAGATGATTTTGCCTCTCACATTCTTCGAAGCATCAAAGAGACCGATACCACAGCCGTTTGGCAGCAGACAGATCTTTTCAGTACACTCTACCGTGGTGAAGCTGCCAGTGTGATTGATGCGGCAGCAGCTCTTTTTGTCAATGCCTATGACCCAAAAACACATTTGGTCGGTGAGTTCACTTTTTCGAAAGGCTGTCCAGGAGATCTGGCTGGTGATGCCTTTCTCAGCGGCAAGCATGAACGGCCAAATCATCAGCAAATTACTGCAAAAGGTACGTTCATCGTTCAGTGCAAATATTCTTTTTATGTCTTTGGACGTGAAGATTATATGGAAGAAATTGCGCATATCGTCTCGTTGGCGGATGCCATGGGCTTACGACCGCAATCGGCCCATTACGTGACGCTGCTATCTGGCACAGCCGCTCAATTATTCGCCTATTTTGAACAAGCACTGGCCTATGCACACGAAAAGCTGCCTCATTATGTTCTTGAAGGAACCGTTTCAGTCAATAGTCCCTCGTTGAAGGAGGCCTCTTTGCATGAGTAAGTGGCAATTAAAGGATGTGATCATGGTAGGCATCGTTTCTCTCGTATTCGGTGTCGTTTATTTAGGGGCCGTTCACTTGGGGGTTTTACTCAGCACCTTGTTAACTCCATTTGGCCTCGCCATTCTAGCGAATGAATTTCTCTTTGGGATTTGGTTTATGGCGTCTGCATTTGCCGGTTACGTACTAAGAAAACCAGGTGCAGCCACGATTACTGAAATGATCGCCGCTTTGTTGGAGGTTTTCATGGGTAACTTTTATGGTCCAATTATCTTTGTCAGCGGCTTTCTTCAAGGAATCGGCACAGAGGCTGGCTTTGCCGCTTTTCGCTATCGAAAATTCGGCTGGTCTTCTTTGATCCTGGGAGCTTTGGGAGCGACTGTCACCAGTTTTATTTGGGGCATGATCCGTTCCAGCTTTCTTGATTTAAAGTGGCAATTACTGCTGACTATTTTCGTGATCCGTCTGCTTTCCGCGCTCCTTTTTTCAGCTGTCCTTGTTAAAGTGGTTTGTGATCACTTAGCAAAAATGGGGGTTTTGAATAGCTATCCGATTGCTCAACATACTTGCTTCAAACGAAGCCGTGTGAAAGAATGAGTTTAGCACTAGACTCCTGTGTCTTTACGATTGATGAGCAAAAACTTACCGCTACCTTTGAATTAGCTCCTGGGGAAATCAAAGGGATCTATGGTCCTTCTGGTTCAGGAAAAAGTACGTTTTTTCGCTTATTAGCCGGTTTGTCGGATCAAGGGTTCGAATCTGGACACTATGTGATCGATGAGAAAGATTTTACTGATTTATCCCCTGTACAACGGATTGCGTCCGTTAGTTTGATGTTTCAAAATCCCGATACGCAGTTTTGTATGCGAACTCCCCGAGAAGAGCTGTTATTTTGTTTGGAAAACAGAGCCATTCCATTAAACGAAATGACTCGTCGTATTGAGACGGCACTCGATTTTTGCGAGATTCGTCATTTAGAAGATCGAGTGCTGACAACCCTCTCAGGTGGGGAGAAACAACTAGTAGCGTTAGCATGCTGTCTTGTTTTAGAAAGCCGCTATCTTCTATTAGATGAACCTTTCGCTAATCTCGATTCGCTGACCGCCCAATCATTGCTTGAAAAATTAACAGAAATTCAACAAAAAAAGAAAATCGGAATTCTTTTAATCGACCATCAAGTCGCACCGGTCGCTGACTGGGTGCAGGAATGGCTCCTATTAACAGATGCTTTTCAGTCGGTTCCTTCTCAGTTGCTTTTAGAGCAAGAAGAGCAGCTAAGACAAACTATGATTAAACCGTCCCTCATTCCTATTGAGCCGCAGCCCCTCTTGCGGTTTGAAAATTTTCGTTTGCCAATTGGCAGACATTCTCTGCTGATCAAAGACGAAGTCTTTTCGACCGGAGAACGAATAGGCATCACAGGAAAAAGCGGGATAGGAAAATCAACCTTTTTTAAAGCCCTGTTGCAGCAAGTTCCCTATGATGGAACGATCTATTACCAAGAGCAATGCTTGACCTCTCGCAGTCGTCCTTTCGATCGGATGAGCTGGGTCATGCAAAACCCGCAGGATCAGTTTCTAGCTTCCTCCGTGGCACAAGAATTAGCCAATGGTCAAGAAAGAGAGGATCTCTCTGAAAAGCTGAACCAATTGGGACTATGGGAGAAACAGGAAGATTCTCCTTTCCTATTAAGCCAAGGACAACAACGGCGATTAGCTGTTGCCTGTTTGATCGATCGTGAGATCCCGATTTTGCTTGTTGATGAGCCAACCTATGGACAAGATTTGCGGCAGTCTTGGCAATTGATGTCGTTATTGGCAGACAAAGCGGCCAGCGGTACACTGGTCTTCATCATTAGCCATGATTTGCGTCTTCTGTCAGATTTTTGTGACCGAACATTCGATTTCAATCATTTTGTAAAGGAGTCTTCCAATGAAGTACCGAAACCCAACAGTCAAGCTGCTGACTTTATCCGCGCTGGCTTTGCTCGTCTCTTTTCAAGATAATTTGTTGCTAAATAGCAGTTTGACTTTATTTTTCTTGTTGCTGCTCTTGGTTTATCTGCCTCTGAAAAAATTGCTCAAGTTACTTTTTCTCTTGTCTTTAAGTGCAGTCGGGATCTTTTTTACCGGGCTATTATTTTTCCAAGAAGGTCAAAACGGCAGCACGACAGCGGCATATGCCTATGGCATTCGTCTCGCCAGTCGCGTTTATTGTTTTGGGACATTAGGAAGTGTCTTTGCCGCTACGACCTCACTAACAGAGCTGATCTATTCTTTACAACAGCAACTTCGCTTGCCTCCTGTTTTTGCTTATGGCTTAATGGCAGCCTTTCATATGGCACCTATGATTCCTAAAGAGTACCGCAACATCCAGTTTAGTCTGAAATCTCGAGGAATCACTTATTCCAAACTATCCTTAAAACCACTGATTCCACTGATGGTCAAATCGATCCGCTGGTCAGAACTTCTAGCTGCAGCCATGGAATCTCGCGGATTTGTCGGTGATGCACCTCGAACCTATGCAGTGAATTATTCAGTCACCCTTAAGGATTGGTTGTTTGGACTTGGACTTCTTGGCGCTGGATTGATCCTTACTTTGCTTCCAGTATGAAGCTAAAAAAAGGGATAGAATAAACAACAAATCTGATTCTAAACAAAAAGATACCGCAAACAGGACAGCACTTGCTGAACTTGTTTGCGGTATTTGTTATTGATTAGTGGAACTTACATTACCATTCGTTTCCCTTGTTTGATCTGAGAAATCATCACCAAAAAAGTGGTTGCTGTAATATAAATGGTGAAAACCAAATAAAGCTTTTTTACAATAGAAACAGTTTCGCTCGTGACTAGATGACCGATTCGAGGCAAATGAAACAAAGGTTGGCCAAGTAATTGACTTTTTCTGATTTTGGTCGTTTCCATGTGGTCTTGAATGTCTCCGATCGTATACATCACTTGCTCATTTTGATCAATTGCAGCAATTCGCCGCGTGTATATTTGTTCCCCTTGATTCACAAAATAAGTGATTGCCTCGCCGACAATCAAATTTTCTGCATCCACACTTTTAACAAATAATAAACTTCCAGAGGAATATGTTGGTTCCATTGCGTCACTCTTCACAATAGCGATGGGTAACCCTAACATTTTTGGAATAACAATCATGAGTAAAGGAAGAAGCATAATAATTAATGTTGTAAAAGAAAGAAGGATACTTGTTTTAGAAATTTTTTTTCATCACAGTTCTCCTTTATTTTTGATATTTTTGTATATTACGTTTATATTATAACGATTAATGATTTTTTCAAATAATATGAGTCCGCTTTTTTAAATGATTTTTTTTATTAGTTATTTTATTATTTCTGGTATAACACCCATTATCATTTGACTTAATCAATTGTTTTGTTTTATTCTAGACGTGGATAAAAAACAGGAGAATTCATATATGTTTAAAAAAATAACAAACTAAACTTGAAGAATGCAATTCCCTTCTTAACGATTTCTGCTTTTTCTCTGGGAATTATCTTGTTCTATATTTCTGCTCTGATTAATCCAGTGATCAGTCTTCCTTCTATTGAAAAACAGGAAGATTGGCTGTATTATTCTGCAGCAGAACCAGAAACAACTTTCGACAGTAACTATGTGAATTTTTTGCCTAATATTCCTACCAATGAAAATTTGGTAATGGAACGTAAAATCACCAATGAGCACTACTACCCGACATTGCTGTTGGTGGGCGATCATCAGAAAATGACGGTTTATTTAAATGATAAACTTTTATATACCAATAAAAAAGAAGTAGCAGATGGTCTTGTGAATCCTGGGAAAACCCTCTCTTTTGTCACCTTGCCAGAAAATTACCAAGGCCAAACACTACGTATCTATGTATCTAGTCCTTTCAAAAATTATTCAGGATATCCCGCTGAGGTCTTTCTTGGTTCTTCAAACGCTTTAGTCAGTTATGTCTTTCGTCATTCGATTCCCAATATTTTCATGCTTCTTCTGACAGGTTTTATCAGCTTGCTTAATTTGATTTATGTAGGGATTAAATTAGTTAAGAAACGAAAATTACTCGTTTCGAAATTATTATTCAGTGCTTTTGCACTGTCAGCTGGACTAGAAGCCGGTTTTGGCGATATTCTTGGAGGGTTGCTCTTTAACCCCACCATAAATTCAGTGATGTTGAATGTCTTATCGATCATTACCCCAATGTTCTTGATCGGCTTTTATTTATCGAAAATGGAAGTTCTTCAACAGAAGTACAAGATTTAGGTGATCTTCCATGGCATTTGTGGTGCAGCAGCCATTTTATCTGTCTTTTCCCATCAACTCCACTTGCCGGAAATTATGGATTATATCCATTTACTGAATATTTTTAGCACTCTTGTGACATCCTTTGCTGCCATCTATGAAGCGGTTAAAAAGAATCAATTTTTTGTTCTTTGTTCTCCCTGGATCGTTTTATCCGCGATTGGTCACTGCTTTATCTACATTCAAGATGTCCTAAACAGCGATCAATCAAAAATCAATTGGAATACGATTTTCTTCGTACTCTTGATTATTGTCTGCTGGTGCTATGATTTGCTGCGTTTGTTTTTCTATAATGAGGGGAAAACAAAAAAACAGGATATCGCAGGACTCAAGATTCGCTTGTATGAAGAACAACAACCGATAATTCAACAACAAATCAATCAATGGCAACAAGCTTTTCTCGGTTTTCGCAAACAGTTGAATACTGCAAAAGTCATGCTGGAAGACAACAGTTTGCTGGGAGCTTTTGATCAAATCAACCTAATCGAGCAAACGCTAGAAGAATCCTGTCCAATCAAAAGTGAAGATCATTCTCTAACAACCCTGCTATTGACAAGTTATCAGCAATTGACTCAGCAAAAAAGCATTGAATTCTCTTATGATGTGGATATTCCCGCAATCAAAGAACTAGCTGAAGAAGATTTTCTACAATTATTTGCTCATTTAATGGACTATGCAATTCGGGAAACGTATCTACTCAAAGATCGCGCCCTGCGGAAGATTCATCTAAGTGCTATCAAACAGCAGAATCAATTGTTCGTCAGCTGTCAGTTTCCAACTTTGGCTACTTCGGAAAAAGAAGCCATGCCGAATATTGAAACCTTTGAAGAAGAAAACTATTTTGATCTTCAGATTATTGAAAAACTGACCCAGCAAAATTTTGGGTCTTGCTCGGTCTTACATGAGGAACAAGCCACTCGTTTTTCTCTGACATTTTCTTCAGATGGGTTGCCAGATTACCTAGAGCTAGTCAGTAATGAATAACAAAATGACAAAAAAAGCTTGCTTTTTTCCGAGTTTCGATTTAGCATGAATGTAAGATTTGGATCAGTATTCTTATGATGGTTAAAGAGAGTTGGAGCAAGCTGGAAATCCAATACCCGCTAATAAGAAGAACCTGCCAATGGTAGTGACCGCAAAACGGTCGGTGTGAAGACCTTATCCTTCATGAGTTGGACTAGCAATAGTCAACAAAGGTGGTACCGCGAAATCCAAGCATTTCGTCCTTTTTATAGGACGGAATGCTTTTTTATTTTTTAAGGAGGAAAAACAATGACACAAAAAAATGATTTTACAGAATGGTACATTCAGACCATTCAAAAAGCCGAATTGATGGCTTATTCGCCAGTTAAAGGATCAATCATCTTCCGTCCTGATGGCTTTGAGCTATGGGAACATATTCAAGAAGAATTTAATCGCTTTTTAAAAGCAGAAGGCATTCGCAATGCGTATTTCCCAATGCTGATCCCCCAAAGTTTTTTCACGAAAGAAGCGGATCACATTGAAGGATTTGCTCCTGAATTGCCTTGGGTGACAGAAGTCGGTAATGAAAAATTAGAAGAACCATTAGCATTGCGTCCTACTTCTGAAACTATGATCGGTTCAGCCTTTTCTGATTGGATCAATTCTTACCGTGATCTACCATATGAAATCAATCAATGGGCCAATGTTTTTCGTTGGGAAAAGAAAACACTGCCTTTTCTCCGCACTTCTGAATTCTTATGGCAAGAAGGACATACCGCCCATGAAGATGAAGCAGGTGCAAGAAAGCGGACGTTAGGAATTTTGGATGAATATGCACGTCTTTGCGAAGAATTTTTAGCCATTCCAGTGTACAAAGGACAAAAAACACCTTCTGAACGTTTTGCTGGCGCGGTGGATACCTACTCCATCGAAGCCATGATGAAAGATGGAAAAGCTGTCCAAGCCGGTACGAGCCATTATATGGGGACGAAATTTGCGGAAGCTTTCGATATTACATATTTATCGAAAGAAAACAAACATACCTATGCACATACAACTTCTTGGGGTGTTTCTACACGTTTGTTAGGCGCATTGATCATGACTCACGGTGATGAAAACGGATTGGTTTTCCCACCAACGATCGCCCCTACGCAAATCGTCTTGATGCCAGTCGGACCTTGGAAGAAAAATCCTGCCATTTTAGAAAAATTGGAAGAGTTGTTTGCATCTTTCAAAGCCAAAGGTATTCGTGTTCGCTTAGATGATTCTGACAATTCGCCAGGTTACAAATTTAACGAGTGGGAATTAAAGGGCGCTTGCTTACGAATCGAATGTGGTCCAAGAGATTTAGAAAATGGGCATGTAATGGTCAAAGTCCGTGATCTTGCCGAAAAACAAACCGTAGCATTTGATGACCTTGCTGATTTCGTGGATCAGCAATTGGCTGCGATGACACCACGTTTGCTTGAAGCAGCTCGTAATAGAAATAAAGAGAACGAGTATTACGATATCGAAACACTGGAAGAGTTAAAAGCACATATCGAAACCTGCAAAAAAGAAGATAAAGTCACTGGTTTTGTCTTAATTGGTTGGGACGGGACAGAAGAAACTGAAGCCAAGATCAAAGAAGAAACTGGCTTTACTACCAGAAATATCCCATTTGAAGCTCCTATGGAAAAAACAGTTGACATCGTCAGCGGGAAACCTGCTAAACACACCGTTTGGATTGCCCGAGCTTACTAAGCAAAGAGCAAAAAGAAAAAAGCGCAACCCGTAAAAAAACGGCATGTTCACTAAAAGAAAAAGCAGCCACAGATCGTAGGATCTGTGGCTGCTTTTTCTTAGTGCATTTCAGTTATTCTATAGATTTTCGTTATATCCACATCTTTTTTTGATTTGCTGGAAAATCAATAAACTAATTCCAACAAATCCTCAGGGGTAATATTGCCAAAATATTTTTTGACATCAATTTGATCAATCACATCTTTCAATGCAGATTTATCATAGCGGGTGCCGATAAAAGCTTGTTCAACGTCAGCAATATCTCCTAATCCAAAGAAATCTCCATAAATCTTTGCTTCTGTAATCTTGCCTTCTTGAACGTTAAAGCGAACTTCGATCGATCCAATTGGAAATCGTTTGCGGCGTTCAATATCAAACGCAGGAGATTTCCCGTAATTCCAATCCCAGTTTCGATAATACTTGTCGGAAATTTCGTTGATTTTGACCCAATCTTCCTCAGTCAATGTATAGGTCTTGACTTGGTCGACTGAATCCACACCAAAAATCTTCAAAAGAATCTCTTCACGAAACGCTTCGGTCGTCATATCTTGTTTGTCTTTTGGTAAGAAAGGTTTGATATTCGTCACGCGAGAACGAATCGATTTGATCCCTTTTGATTCGATTTTATCTTTGCGCACTTTCAACGCATTGACCACTTCATTAATGTCACTGTCAAACATGATGGTCCCATGAGCAAACATTCGACCATTGGTGGCGTACATTGCATTCCCAGAGAACTTCATATCATCAATGACTAGGTC
>NZ_JBDGBK010000024.1:0-41336 GCF_040910045.1 Enterococcus sp. RTP21361st1_A6_RTP21361_211029
ACCGCAAAACCAGCCAAGTCATAGTCCTCTTCCGAGTACATCCCTGGCATTTCTGCTGTTTCACCGCCTATCAGAGCCGCTCCCGACTGAACGCAGCCCTCTGCAACCCCGGCGATAATTTGTTCGATTTTTTCGGGATCATTCTTGCCCACTGCGACATAATCCAAAAAATAGATCGGTTCTGCTCCTTGAGCGACAATATCATTGACACACATCGCAACACAATCGATTCCAATCGTTTGGTGTTGATTTTGTTGGATCGCTACTAATAATTTCGTTCCTACACCATCAGTACCGGATACCAGCACTGGTTCTTTCAGCGGATAGTTTGACAAGTCAAAACAGCCGCCAAAGCCACCGATGGCACCCATTACACCTAACCGTTCTGTTCTTTTGACATGTTTTTTGATTCGATCAACGACTTCATACCCGGCGTTCACATCAACACCAGCCTTTGCATAAGCATTTGCCACTTTGAGTTCCTCCTGTACCATTTATTCGAGCGACGCTAAATAGCTTTCTTCATAATCATAAAGCGGTGTAGGATAATCACCATTGAAATAGGCCATGCACAATCCAGAATAGGGGGCGTCTAAATCTAACCCGATTGCTTCGATCAAGCCAGTCTCACTGAGAAAAGCCAACGAATCGGCACCGATCGTTTGTCGAATTTCTTCGACACTTTGCTGAGCAGCGATCAGTTCTTTCCGCGTCTGAATATCGATTCCGTAAAAACAAGGATATCTTAATGGCGGTGAAGCAATCCGAACGTGAACTTCTTTGGCACCGGCTTCTTTTAACAATTGAACGATTCGTCGGCTAGTAGTGCCGCGAACGATCGAGTCATCCACCATGATCACTTTTTTTCCTTCAACCACACCGCGGACGGCAGATAGCTTCATCCGAACGCCTTGTTCCCGTAATTCTTGAGTGGGCTGGATAAATGTTCGTGCAATGTATTGATTTTTGACTAATCCTAATTCGTAAGGAATGCCAGATTCTTCTGCAAACCCGCTGGCGGCCGATAAGGATGAGTTCGGTACACCGATCACCATATCTGCTTCGATCGGTGCTTCTTGGGCAAGATTACGTCCCATATTTTTTCGTGCAGTATGGACATTGACGCCGGCAATATTCGAATCTGGTCGTGCAAAATAAATGAATTCCATTGAGCAAATCGCTGGTTGGACTTCTTCCGTATATGTTTCAACACGGTAGCCCGCTTGATCCACAATGACAACTTCCCCAGGACAGATATCTCGAACAAATTCAGCTCCGATCACTTCTAAAGCACAAGTCTCTGAAGCAATCACATAAGCACCATTGACCATTTTTCCTAACGAGAGTGGCCGAAATCCATTTGGATCAAGAGCAGCGATCATCGCATCTTCTGTCAGCAAAAGATAGGCAAATCCACCTTTCACTTGATTCAGCGCTTCTTTGATGCGATCCAGCAAATTCGCTTGACCACTGCGGCGAATCAGATGCATCAAAATTTCGGTATCTGAATTTGAATGAAAAATGGCTCCTTCAGACTCAAGTGATTTCCGCAAACTCTTGGCATTGGTTAAGTTCCCGTTGTGCGCCAACCCAATCTGCTGATCAAAAAACTTAAAAAGAAAAGGTTGGATATTATCGACGCTGCCATTGCCTGCAGTAGCATAGCGAACATGTCCGATTGCTGCTTCACCTGTCAATCGTTGAAGAAGTCGTTCATCGGAAAAAACTTCTGCTAATAAGCCAAGATCTCGATGACCGGCAAGCTTGCCTTGCTGATTTGCGACGATCCCAGCGCCTTCTTGTCCCCGATGCTGTAAACTGTGCAAGCCAAAATAAGTAACTCGGGCAGCATCTGGGTGACCCCAGACACCAAAAACCCCGCATTCTTCATTCAAGCTTTTTACTTCAATAGACATGGAATTGCTTCCTCCCATTTCTTACGTGCTAAGGCTGTTTCCACTACGATCATTCCATCGCTACCTTGGATTTTTAGTTGCGGTTCTGCTGTAACTTTTCCGATGAGACAAGCGCTATCACCTGCCAAAGCTTCAAAAGCGGTTTGATTTTCTGGAGCAATGGACAGCACAAATCGCGTTTGTGTTTCTGAAAAAAGCCAAGATTGCGGCAAATCTAGTTGAACAGATATACCGACATTCTTCTTAAACGCAGATTCAGCTAATGCAACAGCTAATCCGCCTTCTGCACAGTCATGGGCACTTTTTACAAGTCCAGCCTGGATCGCAGATAAGACGATTGCCTGATTCTGTTTTTCTTCTAATAGATCAAATGCCATCAAACGGCCATTGATCGACCCATTTTGTAATTTTTGGAGTTCACTGCCGTTAAAGTCGGCCTTCGTTTCTCCAATCAAATAAATCAAATCCTCCGGTGTCTGGAAATGTTGTGTGGTGATATGTTCGACCTTTTCAATCAGCCCTACCATACCAATCACTGGTGTTGGATAGATTGCCTGCCCGTTGGTTTCATTATACAGCGAAACATTACCTGAAATAACAGGAGTTTCTAGAATTTCACAAGCTTTGGCAATCCCTTCTGCCGATGTCCATAACTCCCAAAAGCCTTCTGGTTTATCCGGCGAGCCATAGTTGAGACAGTCTGTGATCGCTAGTGGTCGTCCCCCAGAAGCAACAATATTGCGAGCTGCTTCTGCTACAGCAATCTGTCCGCCTCGTTCAGGATCAAGGTACAAGTAGCGAGCATTACAGTCCGTGGTCATAGCTAAAGCTTTGTTGGTCCCTTTGATCCGCAGGACTGCAGCGTCACTTCCTGGGCCAACAACGGTATTGGTTCTCACTTGAGAATCATAGGTTTCAAAAATCGATTTTTTTGAAGCAATCGTGGGTTGCTGCAACAATTGTAAAAAGACTGCTGTTGCATCATCAATGACTGGTTCAAAATCAGGCTGTTGACGAAATGCTTGGATTCTAGCAGGTTCTGCTTTTTCTTTATGATAAGTTGGCGCATCTTCTGCCAAAGCATCAACAGGTAAATTGGCAACTTCTTTTCCCTGATGGTACAAGCGATACGCACCATCATCGGTTACTTCACCAATCACTACCGCTTCCAATCCGTATTTTTGAAACAACGCTTCAACTTCTGCTTCATGTCCTTGTTTCACACAGATCAGCATCCGCTCCTGGGATTCTGATAGCATCATTTCATAAGGTGTCATACCAGTTTCTCGTTGCGGTACATCATCTAAATAAAGTTTTAATCCTGAACCAGCTTTTGAAGCCATTTCAGAACTGGAAGAAACGAGACCGGCTGCCCCCATGTCCTGAATACCGATCAAACTGTCTGAATGTTCAAGGATCAGCTCAAGACAAGCTTCTAATAACAATTTTTCCATGAAGGGGTCTCCTACTTGGACAGCCGAGCGCTGCTGTTCTTCTCCCTCCACGAACTCCTCGGAAGCAAATGTTGCACCATGGATCCCGTCTCTACCTGTTTTTGCTCCCACATACATGATTATGTTACCAACGCCTTTGGCCTGTCCTTTTTGAATATCTTTGTGGTCGATCAAACCGACACACATCGCATTGACCAATGGATTCCCTTCGTAACAGGCATCGAAGGCAACTTCACCACCGACTGTAGGGATTCCGATACAATTTCCATAGCCGCTGATTCCTGCCACGACTTCTTCTAAAAGGTATTTGGTCCGCTCATTCGTCAATTCGCCAAAACGCAACGAATCTAGGATCGCGATGGGCCGCGCCCCCATACTGAAAATATCACGAATAATCCCACCGACGCCGGTTGCGGCGCCTTCATAAGGCTCCACGGCCGAAGGATGGTTATGACTTTCCGCTTTAAAGACAACTGCTTGGCCATCACCAATATCGACGATTCCCGCTCCTTCGCCTGGCCCTTGTAAAACTTGCGGGCCTTCGGTTGGAAATTTGCGCAAGACCGGCTTGGAATTTTTATAGGAACAATGTTCGCTCCACATTACTGAAAAGAGACCCGTTTCTGTATAATTAGGTAGTCGACCTAATATTTCTTCTGAAATCATTTGGTATTCTTCATCAGTGAGCCCCCATTGTTGATAAAGCTTGGTTTCTTTGATTTCCTGTGGTGTTGGCTCTGCTATGATTGCTTTATTCATGTACTGGCACCTTCCCGAAATTTTTCAATAAAGACGCAAAGAACTTCTTGCCATCCTTTGAGCCAAGCAACTCTTCCATTGCCCGCTCAGGATGGGGCATCATCCCTAAAACATTGCCTGCCTTGTTGCAAATGCCGGCAATACCATGTAAACTCCCGTTAACGTTATCCACATAACGGAAGACAATCTGGTTATTGGCTTCCAGTTCCTGGTAGGTTTGATCGTCGCAATAGTAATTTCCTTCTCCATGAGCGACAGGGATCGTGATCCGTTCATCTTGCTGGTATTCAGAGGTAAAAGGCGTCTGGTTATTGACTTGCAACTGTACCGGCTTGCAAATAAAGTGCAGCGATTCATTTCTGCGTAAAACCCCTGGCAGCAAGCCAGCTTCTGTCAAGATCTGGAAGCCATTGCACGTACCAAAGACCGGTTTTCCTTCTTCTGCAAA
The DNA here is from genome assembly GCF_040910045.1 of Enterococcus sp. RTP21361st1_A6_RTP21361_211029. Taxonomy (NCBI): domain Bacteria; kingdom Bacillati; phylum Bacillota; class Bacilli; order Lactobacillales; family Enterococcaceae; genus Enterococcus; species Enterococcus sp. RTP21361st1_A6_RTP21361_211029. Next base: position 4,578 of record NZ_JBDGBK010000024.1, read on the forward strand.
ACGAATGACTTCTGCCATAATATTCGAGAAACGTGCGATGGCTCCGCAGCGAAGGTAATCCCCGTAGGAGAAACCTCCTGGAAGCAATACACCATCAAAGCCAGCTAACGAGGTCTCGTCATGCCACACATATTCGGCTTCTTCGCCCATCACATCTTTGATGGCATACATTAAATCGACATCACAATTCGAACCAGGAAAAACGATTACTGCAAATTTCATTGTTCCTTGTCCTCCATCTCAATGATTTCATAACGATAAGTCTCCATATTGACATTTGCCAGTAACTTGTCACAAACTTCTTCAATTTCTGCCGCTACTGATTCTTTGTTGCTGTCTGTAACTTTGATCTCAAAATATTTCCCAATACGTATTTCAGAGACATTTTGATACCCCAAACGATGAACCGCTCCTTTGACTGCTTCTCCTTGAGGATCCAAGACCGACTCTTTATAAGTGACATAAACTTTGACTAAATACATGAACTATACTCCTTTTCTAAGCGATTTAATACTTCTTGGTAAACAGGAATCAGATCCCCGATTTCACGACGATAGACATCTTTATCCAAATGTTCTTTCGTTGTCAGATCCCATAAGCGACAAGTATCCGGCGAAATCTCATCCGCTAAAAGAATTTTCCCATCACTTTTTCCGACTTCAATTTTAAAGTCGACCAAGTGGATCTTAATTTTCTCAAAGAGTTGGCACAATGCGGTGTTGATTTGTCGAGCAAGCATTTTGATTTGAGCAACTTCCTCAGGGGTGGCGATTCCCAAATAACGAATGTGATCTTCATTGATGAAAGGATCGTCTAAGCGGTCTTCTTTGTAATAAAATTCAATAATCGGAAAAGGCAGCTGCTCCCCTTCAGCAATTCCCAGGCGCTTAGAAAAGCTGCCGGCAGCCGTATTACGGACGACGATTTCCAACGGGATCATTTCAACTTCACAAACTAATTGTTCGTGTTTAGACAATATTTTGATAAAATGACTTGGAATACCCTGCTTTTCTAATTCTTGAAAAATAAGACTGGTAATCTGATTATTCAGTGCTCCTTTTCCTGAAACTGCATCTTTCTTCAATCCATTCAACGCGGTAGCCTGATCGAGATACTCCACACGGAGCTCTTCATCTTTGCTAGTCTTGAAGAGTTTCTTTGCTTTCCCTTCGTAAATCAATTGTTCTTGCACCACCGGACACCTCACAAAAGTTAGTTTTTTCACATAGATTTTTAGTCTCTTCTTGTTGTTTTCTATTCTAACAACGCAAAGAATAAGGGTCAACAAAATAATGTACATTAACAACTAATTTTTCTTTAAACGTTCGTGTTTAACTTAAAATCATTTTTTGTTCTGCAGATTTCCGACTTGTTCACACACTATAAAGCGTTTACATTTATTTTTTTTCATGTTATATTGATTTTGTGAATATTGGTATCTCCAAGGAGGAATTGATTCATGTGGTCACTGAAAAATCAAGCGCAACGATTTATCGCTCATTTATCGGACACCGACAGAAAACAGCTACATAATGAACTACTTGCCGTTCAACAAGTGTTGACCGCAAATCAAATGACATCTTTTTATTTATTCAGTCCATTCAAAAAACATGCCCGGCCTCATTATTCCGAACATCGAAAACGGGTACTCCAATATAAAAACGGATTAAACGAAGAATTGATTATCCATCAAATCCATCAGCAGACTTTCTTTAAACACACCTATTGTTTCCGTATTTATTTCAATATGGAAGAAATGCAAACTGCCTTTTTGGATGTCTTGCTAAACTTACTCAATGAGGAAAAGACTTTCACTCCTTTAAAACCTAATTTTATAAATAGTTAAACTCACTCTTAAAAAACGCCTAAATTGCGATTTTAAGGGTGTTTTTTTGCTATACTATCTCTTAGAATACAAGAAAGGAATTCTACTCTATGTTATTTACTAATAAAAGCTTTCACGTCTTCCAAGCTTCGAGCTTGGAAGAACGAATGCAGGAAATTCGTAAAGAGATCCAACCGATTTTTCAGCAAATTGGTGAAAAAGTCTGCCCTTTTTTCACAGAAAAGCTAGACACTCCTTTTTATCTGCATATCGCACAGCACCGACGGCGAAGTGTCTATCCTCCAGAAGAAACTTGGGCAGCTTTTGGACCAAACAAGCGAGGTTATAAGATGGATGCCCACTTCCAGATCGGTATTACTCGTGAGTATGCTTTTGTCTGGTTAAGTGTGATTGATCAGCCGAAAAACCAACAGCAAATCGCTCGCTGCTGGTCAGAGAAACCGGCACTGTTTGAAACTCTACCTCAAGATTTTGTCCTCTCTCTGGATCATACGCAATATGGCTATCAGCCGATCCGAGAATGGCCCGCTGCTCTAGAGCGGCTGACTACTGTAAAAAAAAGCGAATTACAGATTGGCAAAGTCTATCTCAAAGATCAGATTTCTACGCTCACTATGGAGCAACTGTTAGCAGATTATCGCTTGCTGCTGCCGCTTTATCGGAATCGCGAAGAGTTACCGATACTTAACCAAGAAGGGAATTAAGAAAAATGGAACGACAAAATCGCCGCTCTCAAAATCAACCACCAAAAAAACGGAAGACTTTACTGATTGTTCTTCCTCTGCTCTTATTGCTTGTAGTAGGTGGCTTTTTCGGCTATCGCTATTATGACAAACAGCAACGACAAAATCAGGCAGAGAAAGTCGTCCACTCATTCATTGAGAACCTTTCAAAAAACAAATTCGACAAATTACCATCCTTGATTCTTTCTGATAGCGCAGAAAGAAATGGTTATACCAATGATCAAGTAGCAGAAAAATATCAAACAATTTTCAGCGGAATTGATGCTGCCAACATCAAGGGTTCCAAAATCACTTTAAGCGATGATGTCAAAGATGCAGATTATCAGTTTACCTATCAGTTATCTCTCACTACTAGCTTGGGGGAAATCAAAGATCTGAATTATTCCGGAACCATCAAATTTGAAAAAGATCAGCCAAAAATCGATTGGGCTCCAAACCTGATTTTCCCTGACATGGCTGGACAAGATAAAGTAAGTATTTCTGTTGATGAGGCTGTTCGAGGTGAAATAGTGGATCGCAACAAAACACCACTGGCTGCTAATGGCACCTTGTACCAGCTTGGGGTGATTCCCGGACAATTAGGAGATGGAGAGGATAAAGAGTCAAGAATCAAAGCGATCGCTAAGCAGTTTGACCTGACTGAGAAAGCGATCCAGCAAGCATTGGATCAATCTTGGGTGCAAGACGATTACTTTGTTCCTTTGAAAATCGTGGAACCCACAGCTGATCTCCCAACCGGTGCAAGCATTCAAGAAACCGCGGGCAGAACCTATCCATTAGGTGAAGCCGCTGCACAATTGATTGGTTATGTAGGAGACATTACGGCTGAAGATGTTGAAAAAGATGATACATTAGCCAGCAATGGAAAAATTGGCCGCTCTGGTCTCGAGGCAGCTTTTGACAAAGAACTTCGAGGAAAAAACGGTGGTAAGATAGCGATCACCGATGAAAAAGGCACAGAGCGAAAAGCATTGATCGAAACGAAAAAAACTGACGGCAAAACGATTCAACTCACGATCGATGCCAAAGCACAGAAAATCGCTTTTGATTCCCTTAAGAATCAGGCTGGTTCTACCGTGGTCACTGAACCAACCACAGGGGATCTGCTCGTTCTAGCTAGTTCTCCAAGTTTTGATCCCAATAAAATGACCAACGGAATTTCACAAGAGGACTATGATGCTTACCATAACAACAAAGATCTACCATTTATCAGCCGCTTTGCAACTGGTTATGCTCCCGGTTCAACCTTTAAAACAATCACAGCAGCCATCGGTTTAGACAATGGAACGATCAATCCAGAAACCGTCCTTTCAATCAACGGATTGAAATGGCAAAAAGATAGCTCTTGGGGAGATTACTTCGTGACTCGGGTCAGCGATGTCGCATCCGTTAACTTGCGTAACGCTCTCGTCTATTCGGATAATATCTATATGGCTCAACAAACATTGGCGATGGGTGAAGACAAATTCCGTGCTGGTTTGGAGAAATTTATTTTCGGTGAAGAATTGGACTTGCCGATTGCCATGAACCCTGCACAAATCAGCAATGACAAATCCTTCAATTCTGAGATTTTGCTGGCAGACACTGGCTATGGCCAGGGAGAATTGTTGATCAATCCAATTCAACAAGCAGCGATGTACTCTGTTTTCGCCAATCAAGGATCTCTGGTTTATCCACGATTAGTGATGGGTGCAGAAACAAAGACGAAAAAAGAGTTGATTTCACCAGAGACGATTTCACTGATCAATGAGGATTTGAAAGCTGTCGTTACCGATGAGAATGGGACAGCCCATTCCCTAGCAGCTCTCGGTTTGCCTCTTGCTGCCAAAACTGGAACAGCTGAGATCAAGGAGAAACAAGATGAGAAAGGACAGGAAAATAGCTTCTTATTTGCTTTCGATGCCCAGAATCAAAAGTATTTGATGGTGTCCATGCTAGAAGATCGGCAAGAAAACTCTTCTGCTACAGCATTAGCCCCAGATCTTTTGTCTTATCTTTCCGAAAACTATAACTAAATAATAAAACTACCCCAAAAGGCACGCTGCTTATTGAAGCAGCGTGCCTTTTGTTTTTTTCGGGGTTTATTCCCTATTCACCTAAACCTACGCGCGCAAAAATCGTATCCACTTGCTTTAAATGATGATGATAATCAAATGCATCATCCAAGTCTTTTTCACTTAACGTAGACATAATGGTTTGGTCAGCTTCTAACAATGGTCGAAAATCCCGCTGTTCGTCCCAAGCTTGTGCCGTCTTCGGCTGAACAAGATCATATGCCTGTTCTCGAGTCATGCCATGATCGATCAATTTCAACATAACACGTTGACTATAGATCAAGCCAAAAGTCGCATTCATATTACGTTTCATATTTTCTGGGAAAACAGTCAGATTTTTGACGATCGTTCCAAAACGATTGAGCATATAATCAATCAAAATCGTTGTATCCGGGATAATAATCCGTTCAGCAGAAGAGTGAGAGATATCTCGTTCATGCCAAAGAGAAACATTTTCATACGCCGTCACCATATGGCCGCGGATCACTCGTGCTAATCCCGCCATATTTTCTGAACCAATAGGATTGCGTTTGTGCGGCATTGCGGAAGACCCTTTTTGCCCTTTAGCAAAAAACTCTTCAACTTCTCTTGTTTCTGATTTTTGCAATCCACGGATTTCTGTCGCAAATTTTTCAATGCTTGTTGCAATCAGTGCCATGGAAGCAAAATATTCTGCATGGAGATCTCGCGGCAATACTTGCGTAGAGATTTCTTGAGGACGAATCCCCAACTTGTTACATACATATTCTTCAACAAATGGCGGAATGTTGGCAAATGTTCCTACTGCACCGCTGATTTTCCCAGCTTCAACTCCAGCCGCCGCTCGTTCGAAACGTTCAATATTGCGTTTCATTTCAGAATACCACAAGGCAAGCTTCAACCCAAATGTCGTCGGTTCGGCATGCACCCCATGGGTCCGTCCCATCATGACAGTATATTTGTGTTCTATTGCTTTTTCACCAATGATAGCTGTGAATGTTTCTAGATCTTTACGGATTAAGTCATTCGCTTGCTTCATCAAGTAACCATAAGCCGTATCTACCACATCAGTAGAAGTCAGCCCATAGTGGACCCACTTACTTTCGTCACCAAGCGATTCAGAGACAGCCCGGGTGAATGCGACCACATCATGACGCGTCTGTGCTTCGATCTCTAAGATACGGTCGATATCGAAAGTTGCCTTCTCTCTAATTTTTTCCACATCTTCTTTGGGAATCTCACCAAGCTCGGCCCACGCCTCATCAGCTAAGATTTCGACTTCTAGCCATGCTTGGTATCGATTTTGATCTGTCCAAATTTTGCCCATCTCAGGTCTTGTATAACGTTCTAACATGCGTTACTCTCCTTTAATCCCAAATATTCGTTTGATAGATTTCTTCCAATGAAGCAGTAATGTCTTCGGTCAACAACGTAATGTGTCCCATTTTCCGACCGCTCTTTGCTTCTTCTTTGCCATAATAATGGAATTGCCAATCTGGCTTATGAGCAATCAGGTCATATGTTTCAATGAGTTCATCACCTAAGATGTTCACCATGACCGCATCACTCAACAGTTTAACCTCTGCAAGCGGCCAACCGCAGATCCCACGTACATGGGCATCAAACTGGCTCATAGAACAAGCTTCAATCGAGTAATGACCTGAATTATGTGGGCGTGGTGCCAACTCATTCACATATAGTCCGCCGCTTTTCGTTAAGAACAGCTCGATCGCTAAAACACCGCGTAAATCAAGGGCTTGCGCAATCACACGCGCGATCCGTTCTGCTTCCTCCGCTACCTCAGAATCGATTCGAGCAGGTGCAATCGTTTGATGCAAGATATTGTTGCGGTGGATATTTTCAACCACTGGGAAAGTGGTGATTTCACGACCATTCCCTGCCACCATGATCGAGAGTTCTTTTTCGTAAGGGATCCATGCTTCTAATTCACAAGTTCCTTCTCGCAAAAGATTCATCGAAGGCGCTAAATCAGCTGTGCTGTATAAAACATATTGCCCTTTGCCATCATAGCCTCCTCGAGTCGTTTTCAATACACAAGGATAGCCGATACTCTCGATGGCATCTTGAATATCGGTAGGACTGATGATTGTCGCATAAGGTGCAATAACAATATTATTGGCTTCTAAAAAAGATTTTTCTAACAAGCGATCTTGGGTGATTGCCAATAGATCAGTTCCCTGAGGAATATTTGCATAGGGCAAAATCGAATTCAAAGCCTCTACGCTGACATTCTCAAATTCATAAGTAATCACATCAGAACGCCGCGCCATTTCTTCCAGTGCAAAGACATCGTCATAAGCAGCAACAATATGCCAGTCAGCTACTTGTGCTGTCGGACAATTGGCTGTTGGATCCAGCACGCCGACACGGAAACCCATTTTTTTGGCACTCATTGCCATCATACGCCCCAATTGTCCGCCGCCAACGATTCCGATCGTCGCATTGGGCATCAAAGGTTTAATCAAGTTGATCACTACTTTCCACTACTTTTTCTTTCAACGTCTTTCTTCGTTGATCCAACTTTTCCGCTATTCCTAAATCATACATGGAAAGCATCTGAGCTGCAAGTAGTCCCGCGTTGATTGCACCAGCTTTTCCAATCGCTGTCGTTGCCACAGGAACGCCTCCCGGCATCTGTACGATGGAAAGTAACGAATCCAATCCATTTAATGTTCGTGATTGAACAGGTACGCCAATCACGGGTAACGTTGTTTTTGCAGCGACCATACCTGGCAGATGAGCGGCACCGCCAGCACCAGCAATGATTACTTTCAGCCTTTTTTCTCTTGCATTTTCGGCAAAGGAAAACATCAAGTCCGGTGTCCGATGAGCCGAAACAACCTTTTTGATATAGGGAATCCCAAGCTCCTCTAAAATCTCACAACTGTGTTTCATCGTCTCCCAATCTGACGTACTGCCCATAATGACTGCTACTTGTTCCATAAGACAACTCCCTTCGATTATTCACTTAAATACTAGCAAGTGACATCCATAAAGTCAAAAGAAAATCGAACTATAGAAAAAATACGAGATATATTGTTCGTCTTTTAACAAAAGATCATTTCTTCTCTCTAAAACAAAAAAAGCATCCTGTTGACCAGAATGCTTTCGTAAATCAAACTTCGTTAAATTCTCCTGATTCGACCGCTTCTTTTTTTGGTAAGCCATTGAATAAAAGATTCAAGATAATCGCAGTCATGCTGCTCATAACAATTCCGTTACCAGTAAACATTTGCAAGGTTTCAGGTAAGCGGCTAAATAAAGTTGGCATAATGTTGAAACCTAAGCCGAATCCCAGTGAAACAGCGATAATCAGCAAATTTTTGTCATTTGAATAGTCGACTTTCGACAACATTCTCATCCCTTGGACAGCCACCATGCCGAACATGACTAACATCCCGCCACCCAATACAGCTTCAGGAATGATTTGCGCCAAAGCACCAACTTTCGGAAACAAACCTAATATAATCAAAAAGACCGCAGAGAAATAAATCGGTTTACGGGTTTTGATACCAGATAACTGTACGAGCCCTACATTTTGTGAGAAGCCCGTATAAGGGAATGTGTTGAAGATTCCGCCCAGAATCACTGCTAACCCTTCAGCCCGATAACCTTTTTTCAATGATTCTGATGAAACAGGTTGTCCTGTAATATCTCCCAGTGCAAAATAGACCCCCGTAGACTCCACCATACTAACGATTGAAATAATGATCATCAATAAAATCGACCAAATATCAAAGGTTGGTAACCCAAAGTAAAACGGCTGCGGCAAATGAAAGACAGGCGCGTGAGAAATCGCGGATAAATCAACTAACCCTAAGACAGTTGCTAGCAAAGTTCCGCCGATCAAACCGATCAAAACAGCAATCGAACGAAGAAATCCTTTGGCAAAAATCTGAATACCAATAATTAATGCAATCGTGACAAAACCTAAGAGTAAATTGTCTGGTGCGCCAAAGGAAGCTGCGGCAGCATCCCCACCACCGATTTTGGTAATGGCAACGGGGATCAACGTCAAACCAATCACTGTAATGACAGTTCCCGTAACCAATGGCGGAAACAAGACTTTGATTTTTGAGAAGACACCGGAGATCAAAACAACAAAAATACCAGAAGCAATAATGGCTCCATAAATGGCACCGATCCCTGACTTAGTTCCGATCAAAATCAATGGTGAAACAGCTTGGATGGCACAGCCCAAGACAACCGGCAATCCGATCCCGAAGAAACGGGTGACGGTCAATTGCAGCAATGTTGCTACCCCGCACATAAAAATATCAATGGAAATCAAATAAGTCATTTGGGCTTCATTAAATCCTAACCCGGTTCCAATCAATAGTGGTACTGCGACAGCACCCGCATACATCGCGAGCAAGTGCTGCAACCCTAAGACAGCAGAGCGTCCATTTTGTTCGTTCATTAAGCGTCACCCTCCAAGAAAGTTGCTTTACCCTCGGATAAGGAAGCGATCCGCGCGAGAGAAACAACAGGAATCGACATTTCTTCAAGCAATGCTCGTCCAGATTGGAAGGATTTTTCAATGACGATTCCGATACCAGCAACCGTTGCACCGGCTTGCTGGCATAATTCGATCAATCCTTTTGCTGCTTGGCCATTTGCTAAAAAGTCATCGATGATCAATACATTGTCTTCCGCAGACAAAAATTTCCGAGAAATCGATACTTGACTCGTGACTTGCTTGGTAAAGGAATAAACCGAGGCTGTCAATAATTCTTCGTCCATTGTCAGACTTTTGGCTTTACGGGCAAAAATCATTGGCACACCTAATGTTTGTGCCGTAAATAAAGCTGGTGCAATCCCTGAAGCTTCGATAGTCACTACTTTAGTAATCTGCTCTGCTTGAAATCGTTTGGCAAATGTCGTGCCGATTTCCTGCATTAATTCCGGATCCACTTGGTGCGTTAAAAAACTATCAACTTTCAGAACGCCATCACCTAAAACATTTCCGTCTTTTTCGATCCGTTCGATCAACTTTTTCATCCTATACCTCTTTCCTTTCCATTTAGGCCTATCAACAAAAAAACACCTTTTTTGCTAAAGCAAAAAAGGTGCATCAATGGCACTTTTTTTACTTATAGTCCGATATTTACGGTATCGGGTAGAGACTGTCGACCTTATTACGACGATATACAAGTTAAATTTTATGAATGATAGGTTCGATTATGCCGAAGATTGATTAAAAAGGCAAGTTTAGAAAACTCTTCCAAAATAAGAATGTTCTCATTTTATTTCTCAACGCTCACTAATCAGGTTTTTCCATTTCCCGATAGTGCTGCATTTTTTTGCTGAATAACTCTCCATTGGAAGGTGGTGTATAGGTGATTGCATTGGCGCCTGCTTCGATCGTTTCTAAAATACTTTCATCTGTAGGGCCTCCAGTAGCGATGATTGGCAATTCAGGATACCGCTTGCGAAAATAACGAACAGTCTCAGCGGTTTTTTTCCCAGCACTGATATTGATCACTTTGACACCTAACTTCAATTTTTCATCAATTTTGGTATATTTACTAGTTACGGTACTGATCACAGGAATATCAATGACCTTACAGACCTGCTCCACAGTTTTCAGTGGTGTCGGACCATTTAGCACCACACCAATGGAACCTTGCGCTTCTGCAAACATGCTCATATAAGAAGAACGAAATCCTTGAGTCAAACCTCCTCCGACCCCCGAAAATACGGGAATATCAGCTGCCTCGATAATCGCTTTGGTAATCGCAGGGTGCGGGGTAAAGGGATAGACGGCAATCACCGCATCTGCATTGGTATTGCGGATGATTGCAATATCTGTAGTAAAAATGATCGAGCGGATCTGTTTGCCAAAAATTTGAATCCCGCTTGCTTGTCTGATAACTTTAGGAACTTTCACGATATCTTTTCGCAGTTCCGTTGTGATCTTTGGCATGTATTTTTCTTCCATGGGCACCCACTTCTTTCCGTCTATTGGTCGTATTGATTTAAATGATAGGTTTCAATTACACGAATGATTTTCTCTGCATAATCCGGATCTGTGGCATAACCAGCTTCTTGCAATGCTTTGGCAGCTGTTTTGTAGTCTGTTGCCGACAAAACATTTACATAGAGCGCTGGATTCCAGTCTACGCCATTGACAAAGAGCATCGTGTGGTCATCCATGGACTCTTCCCACGAATCATAGACTCGAAAATCGCCTTGGATCGTTACCCACTGCTCATTATAAAACTCTTGGGTATCTAATGTCACTTTTTTACTATGTCCAAATGCTTTGATTCCAAAAAGATTATTGTATTCACTAGCTAGTGTACTTTTGCCCCAATCAGACTCCAAGATGGCTTGCCCTAAAATAATGCTCGGTAAAATACCGTACCCCTTTTGCAATTCCTGTGCATGAGGTGCAATGCGATCAATAAATTCTTGCTGAGTCATTTCTTCACTATCCTCTTGTTTCGGCAAGGGATCGGCTAAACTGTTCATTGAAAAAATAAAAGCAAGTCCAATCAGGAGGATACCTAAAAAGACAAACGGCAGTCGAGTCTTCGTTGTTTTGCGTCGTTTACTCATTTTCTTCCTCCTGTTCTTTTACTTGCTCTAGAAATTCTTCCAGAGTCAGTTGATGTTTTTCAATATATGTAGCAGTTTCTACACCAACATAGCGTAAATGCCAAGGTTCATAATCGATCTGAGTAATGGCCTGCTTTCCTTCTGGGTAACGAATGATAAAGCCGTATTCCCGGGCATGCGCTTGCAGCCACTTGCCGCCATCTGTCTCACCAAATCGGTGGTCCAATACGGTTTCTGGATAAGAATCATACCATTGTCGATCAACTACGTCTACGGCTAAACCCGTATGGTGTTCACTGTAACCTGGTTCTGTCATCGTTCGTTTGGTTGTTTCGATTGCCTTCTCTTTGTTTTGTCCTTGACTCATCAGCATCGTGACATTCTGATCAAAAACAGCCTTTTGCGAGGCGATGGAGCGAAAGGCGGAGATCATCACTAAAGGATGACCAGCTTTTTCTGCGGCAGCTTTTAATTTTTCATAGTCAGAAACGATTCGTTTGTCCACGAGATAGCCATTGGTTAATTTTGCTAATCCCCCCGTATCGATTTCAGTTCCTTTATTCAGGGGGCCCACTAAAACAAGCGCCCAATCATTTAAAGATACTTTAGGAAAATCTTTACTCTTCTGAGAGACTCTTGTTTGTTCTTTTTCACTGCTAGACGCCACTGTCTGACTACTTGCGATTGTTTCGCTGCTCGCTGAATGTTCCTGCTGCAGACTAGCTACCAAACTAATTAATAGAAAGCCAGCAGCAGCTAAGATACCTAAATATTTTTTCAAAAAAACCCTACCTTTAATTATATGTCTCTTCTAAATTCTCTTTGACCCATGCCAACAACTCAATTTTCTCATTCTTGATTTGTTGTTGGACAAAAGCAGGCAGACGGAAGTTCAAAATGTCGTCATAGCCCCATTCATCATACGTAATACTGACTCTTAAATCAAGGTATTGAGTACTTTCTTCAGATTGTGTTAATAATTCCACTTTTGCCAAATCATTTGAAAGCCACGTGCGTGCAATCTGTGTCTTCATTTTCTTGAATTCAGCTACCGCACTTGTTCTCTTTTCGGGATAGATCACCGTTTGACGAACAATTTTTTGAATCAGCATCCATTCATAATCAGAGAACAGCAATTTGATTTTCTGATTTTCAGCAGGTGTCAAACTCGCTGTCCCATTTTTCCAGGCCTCCCATTGTTCTCGATCGATTCCAAGCTGCGTTTCATAGAAACGAGCTTCCGTAGAATATTGTTCAATAACTGTACTTAAAATAATTGCAATAGACACGTTATGCATCATACATCCCTCCTGTATCTATTTTACTGAAAGCTGGACATAAATGGAACTTTTAACTTTGGCTTTGCAATATTTTTAAGATTCACTAAGTTTTGTTATACTAAAAACGAAGGAGCTGATAGAAAATGAAAAAATATCGTTGGGGCATAATTGGCCTTGGAGACATCGCCACACAATTTGCCGCTGGATTTGCAAGCGATGCTAGCGATTTGTACGGTGTCTGTGCCCGCCGTTACTCAAAAGTCCAAGCATTTGCGGAACGTTTCTCGATTCCTCAGGCTTATGAATCTGCTGAAGCAATGTTGGCTGATCCATCGATCGATATCGTCTATATTGCGGTACCAAATGATATCCACCATCACTACATCATGGCAGCACTGGCAGCAGGGAAACACGTTCTTTGCGAAAAAGCGATCACTACAAGTGGCGATGAACTTGCTGAAGAACTGGCCTTAGCCAAAGAAAAAGGATTGGTTTTAGAAGAGGCGATGACCATCTACAACATGCCGCTTTATCACCGTCTAAAAGAAATCGTAGCCTCTGGCAAACTAGGAAAATTAAAAATGATTCAAGCACCTTTTGGCAGTTACAAGGATCCTGATCCTCAAAATCGTTTTTTCAATCCTGATTTAGGCGGCGGTGCACTGCTTGACATTGGTACTTATGCCGTCTCTTTTGCCCGCTTTTTCATGAGTGAGTCACCAAAGGTAGAATTCAGCAGCATGAAGCCTTTTGAAACCGGCGTTGACGAACAATCCGTGACGATTTTGCGTAACCCAGCTGATGAAATGGCCAGTGTGACCCTAACTTTCCAAGCTAAAATGCCAAAAACAGGAATCGTTGCTTTTGAAGAAGGCTATATCACAGTCGAAGAATATCCGCGGGCTGATAAAGCAACCATCCACTATCGTGATGGCTCCAATGAGTTTATTGAAACAGGCGATACGACCCAAGCACTAAATTACGAAATCGCCAATATGATTAAAACTATTGAAGGGACTTCTAAAGGATCGATCCATCTAACAAGTGACGTCATTGCCGTCTTAGACCAGATGCAACAATTTTGGAAGCAAACAAAATAAAACAATTGACTGCCCAGCGAATCAAATCGCTGGGCAGTCGTATTCTTTCCTTTTCTTAATGATCCCGTTCAGCAAATTCGGCTTTAATTTCAATAAAACGTTTAAACGACTGCAAAAATTGAAACAATTGCGCGCGATTTTCAAACTCCTCGCGATTTCTAGGCAGCGGTTTTTGTCGATAATCTTGATACAACTCTTCGATCCTTAGCAAAAGGTCTTCGCCGTCGTTAGCTTCATCAAATGTTTCTGCGGTATACAGCAGCAAGGCACGAAATTTCTCTGTATAAATTTCTTCTACCCAAATGGATCGCAAGAGACCAATCATTTCTGTCAACAAACGAACTTGCGCACGCCGCATCGCAAAATACGCTTCATAGTAACTATTCTTTTGGCTCCATTGGTTTTCTTGATGAACCTGTGCTTTTTCTTGTCCTTGTCGAATCTTTGCCAATAATGATTGACATTGCCCTTGCAAGGTCAATCGAGAAGGTTGATTTAAGTGTTCAGACATATCTTTTAAAAGTCTTTTAAACGTCTTTTCTGTTTCTTGCTGCAATTCTTTCAGTTCTTTTTCTCCATCTGGCATATAAAGATTAAATACTAATGCAAAGCCAACTCCGAGAATCATGAGCAAGAATTCATTGACGATCAAGCGCCAAGCAAAGGATTCTTCCAGTAAATAGTGCGTTACTAAGACTGAATTGACCACGATGCCATCTGTCAATGAAAAACGGACAGCCATTGGGATGAACAAAAACAAAAAGAGCACAAACCCTAATGGATTATATCCGAGAAGCGAAAAACTGCAAAATGCCAGAATTGTCGCCAGTGCCAGTGAGATCAAGCGTCCAATGCCCGTATAAAGCGATGTTTTCTTTGTGTTGCCTACGCTCAAAATCGCAATGATCCCTGCGGCTGGCGCATATAATAACCCAATCGCTTGAGCCACTGCCATCGATAAACCCGAAGCAATCGCTGTCTTGACTGTTCTCATTCCAATTTTCATTCTGCACCTCCTTTCAAAGTATACTAAACAAAAAAGGATTTCACTAGAATTTATCGGTTATTTTGGTTATGATTAAAGAAAAGGAGGAAATCGATCATGCAATTTGGCCGCTTTCGTCTAGGGATGCGAACGATAAAAACCGCAATTGCTGTCATGTTGTGTATCTTGCTGTTTCGATTTTTGAATCGCGGACAGCCTTTGATCGCTGCCCTTTCCGCTATCTTCTCACTACGTCAAGATTTAACAACGACCCTTTCTTTTGGGAAATCACGAGTTTTAGGAAATTCGATTGGTGGGGCTACTGCCATCATCTACTTCTTCATGAAACAATATTTCCACAATGATTTTTTGATCGAGTTATTGGTGCTCCCTGCTTTAGTGGCCTTCATTATCGTTCTTTCGGATGGGATCAATAATAATTCCGGTATTATTTCTGGGATTGCTACGATGTTATTGATCACTCTTAGTGTTCCACAAGGAGAGTCTTTTATTTTTGCATTAGATCGCGTGTTAGACACTTTTATTGGTACGCTGATTGCGATCTTCATCAATTTTGTCTTGAGGCCTCCCGAAAAAGAAAAACAAGCAGAAATCAAAGAAGACTTGGTTGTATTGAAGGAAAGAGAAACGGAATTGAAAACTATGCTGGAAGATGTTCAAGAAGAAATCTCCAAGCAGCAAGAACAAAAATAAACGCCCTCTCACTACTTAGCTTTTTACGTATCAAGACAGCTTGTGAGGAAGGCGTTTTTGCTGTTTTCTTTTGTTGGGCAAGAAAAATTTGATCTACCTTCCAGCTATTGATGAAAATCGATAAAACAATTAAACGTTTTTACAAAAAAAGCACAGATCACCAATTGGCGATCTGTGTCTTTTTTCTGCTTAAGCTTCGTACCGGCAAACACCATCTAAAAATGTCGCTTGCAGATTCATTTGAGGGTCCAACACGATAAAGTCAGCTGCTCGACCTTTCTTGATCATGCCGCATTTGTCATCGATTTTACAACTGATTGCTGGCACTAGACTTGCCATCATGATTGCTTCTTGCGGGGTAGCAATCTCCCACTCAACAACATTTTTGATGGCTTCTTTTAATTTCAAAATACTTCCGGCCAAATTTCCTTCTTTTAGACGAGCTGTTCCATCTTTTACGACAACAGGGAATTCTCCAAGAATATAATCTCCATCCGGCATGCCTCCTGCCATCATACAGTCGGTGATCAAAGCAACATGGTCATGCCCGGCTTTTTCCATCAAGATCTCAGCTGCTTGCGGATGAACATGATGTCCATCACAGATCAATTCAGAGAATACTTCTTTTAATGATAGCAATGCTCCTACCATCCCTGGTTCTCGGTGATTTAGTCCTCTCATTCCGTTATAGGCATGAACAAAAACACTGGCTCCTGCTTCAACAGCAGCTTCAGCTTCCTGTAAAGTCCCATTACTATGACCTAAGGCAACCACAACACCTTCTTCTGTCACTTGAGACACAAAATCGGTAACGCCTTTACGTTCAGGAGCTAAGGCAATTTTTTTGATAATCCCACCAGAAGCTTCCTGCCATTCGTGGAATGTATCGATGTCTGGATCACCAAAATAGATTGGATTTTGAGCGCCTTTGTGTTCTTCAGTAAAGAAAGGTCCTTCAAAATAAATCCCTTGGATTTTCGCACCGGTAACAGAATCTTTCACTTGTCCGATAGTTTCTGCTACATCTCTTAGACGTTCTTTGCTGGAAGTCAATGTCGTCGGCAAGAAAGAAGTTACACCACAAGACAATAAGCCTTCTGACATAGCTTTGATCCCTTCTGCATCGTTGTCCATGACATCGTGGTTCATGAACCCATGGATATGGGTATCTACGAGTCCTGGAGCTATCCATTGCCCAGAATAATCAGTTACTTCCGCATCTTCCGGTACTTCATTGACGATATCGCCAAATTTGCCGTCAATGATCTCCAGATAACCTGCCCCATGAACAGCTGACTTCAAAAAGAATTTGTCCGCATAAATATATGTTTTCATCTTGATCGCTCCTTATTTCTTTTCTTCCTTAAAATTACTCTTATTTGAGTAAGAAGTCAAGAAAGGTCTACACCATTTCTCGATGAATTTCGAATATCGACGACCGCTTGATAAAGAGCAAAACTTTCATCGGCTGCTTGCTGATTGTCAAGAGCGACAAAGACATGGCCTTTCAGTTCAAATAATTCTTCTAAAAAATAGAAACTGTTCTTTTCTCTGGCAAGATCGATACCTTCTTCTAGAATTTGTAAAGCAGTGGTGAATTCTTCTTGTTTCGCTAAAAAAACTGCATAGTTGTAGAATACTTTGGTCAAGGTTGTGGTCATCCGTTCTGCCGGCAGCACTTGCACCCCATGGTAACTTTTTTCTAGATGAAAACGTGCTTCTTCTAATTGCTGCATATCATTATACACTCGCCCCATACAACTTAAGAGTCGAATCTCCATCACAGAGATATTGATTTTATCTTGCTGATAAGAGTAGGATAAGCCTTTTTTAAGGCTTTCAATCGCTGCTTCATAATCTTGGAACAAGAAATATTCGCAACTCCCTAAAAAGTAATAGTACATTTGCATGTCTGCGTCCAAATATAGATAGTCCATGATCGTTTTATCCTGCAGTTTAGTCAATAACTCTTGGTACTCTTTATGAACAAAATGGCTTTCCATTTGAGCGAACACTTGATTCGTTCGATTGATCTCTTCAGCATGGAGCATCATTACTTGATCTAAGGTAACGCCTAATCGTTGACAGATTTGATGCATGACCAATACATTCGGTAATTCTTCATTATTTTCGATCCGGCTCAAAACACTTTGTGAACAGATATCTTCTGCCAACATCTTTTGTGTCATCTTGCGCTTTTTGCGGAACGTGCGAATGATTTGGCCAAAGGATTCTTGTGAATTTGCCATGACTCTCCTCCAACTTTTTCAACATTAAAAAAATGCGAATTCGCATTTTTAATTTTCTTCATTTTAGCACATAATAGCAAAAAGGAAAGCAATTCCAACAATATCTTGGTATTTTTTAACAATTTAAAACGAGGTGTTTCTATGACGATTAACAGCACCATTACCTTCACTTGGGAAGGCAAGGTCTATGCAGGAAAAGTCGAAAGAGAATATGAAAATTCGGTTCTTGTCCAAGTGACAGACCCTAGCGAAGAAATGCTGGAAAAATTCAATGATCGAATGATCATCAGTAAAAAAAAATGTCAGCAGACTGCTGACTAAGCATATGCAATAAGCGCTATGATTTTAAGATATTCGATCAATCAAAAAAACGAGCAGTTGGATCTGGTCCGATGCCTTGCTACAAGGTACAGGATAAGGAGCCAACTGTTCGTTTTTTTTACTATTGTTCATTCCTACTATTGCTTACTTATTTTTGCTGATAAGTGGCTAAAAACTCCCGCATCTTTTCGGTCGTTGCTTTCAAATCATCCATATTCGGTAAATAAACGATTCGGAAATGATCTGGTTCTTGCCAATTAAATCCGCCCCCGTGCACTAATAGCACATGGTGCTCATGCAGAAAATCCAACACAAACTGTTCATCATTCTTAATATTGAAGCGTTTGACATCGATCTTAGGGAAAATATAAAATGCCGCTTTAGGTTTAACAGCTGATAAACCAGGAATGTCATTCAATGCTTGATAAATATACTCTCTTTGCTCATAGATCCTTCCTCCTGGAAGCAGCAGTTCATCCGAACTTTGATAGCCACCTAACGCCGTCTGAATGATCTGCTGAGAAAGAACATTTGAACAAAGCCTCATAGAGGAAAGCATATTCAAGCCCTCAATATAATCTTTAACGTTTCTCTTATCCCCGCTAAGGACCATCCAGCCAACCCGGAATCCGGCTACACGATGTGATTTAGACAATCCACCAAGAGTCACAACAAAGCGATCCGGAGCTAATGTAGCGATTGGGACGTGAACATAATCATCCATCACTAACCGATCATAAATTTCGTCAGAAAAAATAATCAAGTCATGGTCGCGAGCCACATCAACAATTTGCTGCAATACTTCTTTTGGATAGACAGCACCTGTAGGATTATTAGGGTTGATGATCACGATGGCTTTCGTTTTACTTGTGATTTTTGAACGAATATCTTCAATATCTGGGTTCCAGTCAGATTGTTCATCGCAAATGTAGTGTACAGGTTTTCCACCAGCTAAAGAGATCGATGCCGTCCATAAAGGATAATCAGGCATCGGCACCAACACTTCATCGCCATTATTACATAGCCCTTGCATACACATGGTGATCAGTTCTGATACACCATTTCCGGTATAAATATCATTGATCGTCACATTTGGAAACTTTTGTAATTGATAATATTGCTCGATGGCTTTGCGGGCTGAAAAAATTCCTTTAGAATCAGAGTAGCCTTCAGACTCCCGCACATTCATAATCAAGTCACGGACGATCTCATTTGGCGCTTCAAAACCAAATGGTGCCGGATTACCTGTATTCAATTTCAAGATGCTGATGCCTTCTTCTTGCATCCGTTCTGCTTCTTCTAGGACTGGTCCCCGGACATCATAACTTACGCCTTCTAGTTTTGATGACTTTTCAAATTTTCTCATTCGAATTCTCCTTTGACAGTAGAATCAATGCAAATTACCTTGGTTCTAGTGATATTCTTTTTTAAAAGATTGCATTTATTATAGCAAAAAGTTTAGAAAAAAAACGGTCAAATTGACAGAACTTTACGACTTTTAAATAAATTCTTTTCTAAAAGAAACGAATGAACGCTCTTTTATTGCCTAGACGTTCATTCGTTTTTGTTCAGTCATTCTCTGGAAAGAATTTTAAATAGCGTTCAGCTAATGCGAGATGGCCAATTGAAAATTCTGTAAAACCAGCTTCAATAAAGCGTTGCGGCAGCTGAGGATCACTGATTTCGATTAAATAGACCTGTTCTTGAAGATCGATTGTCAATGTTGTTAATTCGGGAAATGAAACCAAAAACTCTGGATCTTTTGCTTTTAAATAAATTGGTTCATCTACTAAAGAATTCTTTCCCAGGTATTCATGGATAATCTTGCCATCTTTCAAAAACAAAACGCGATCTGCATAACTATCCAAATTGGTCAAAATATGGGAAGCAATCAGGATCGATTTCTTTTTCTCCCGCAACCCTTTTAAAACGTTAGAAATCAATTCCACATTGGTCGGATCCAACCCATTCATGACTTCGTCCATCAACATATAGGGCGTGTCTGTCACGATCTGCATCGCAAAACACAGTCTTTGACGCATCCCCAACGAATAGGTTCCAACCGGCCGCTTGATATAGTCAGTCATTCTTAATTGATTCACGGTTTGATCAATCAGCGCTTCCTCTGATCGCCACATTCGTTGATAAAGTTTTAAATGTTCTAATCCGCTGAGATCATTATATAGATCGTTCTGATCAGGGAAAAAAGAGATTTTCTGGTGAGCTGCCATTTCTGACTTCTTGGACGTGTAAAGCTGTGTTTGATCGAGAAAGATCTCCCCACTAGTCGGCTGAACAAAATTCATCAATACATTGAGTAGTGTTGATTTTCCAGTACCGTTCGGCGCCACCAAGCCGACGATTTCTCCAGGATGAAAGGCCAACGTTAAATCATCCAAAACATTTCGTTTAAATGTCACAGTTACGTTTTTCATTGCTAACATTTCCAAACCTCCTAAACAAGCTTAAATTGCTTCTGCTGTACACGAACAAAAAGACCGATCTCGATCAGCAGCCACACTACACCAAAAAGCAGCAGTCCTTTCGCAAGGACAAACTCAGAGGACCCAAAATAAAAACGGCTGAATCCTGAAAGGATCTGACCATAATTTTGATACAAATAGGCATCATTTGATTTATCCAAGAATGCACTAAACCAGCGTCTCTGAAAAATAAGTGGACTAATCAAGCCAAAACCAGCAAGAAAGAGATTGGCTAATTCTGAACGCCAAAGTGTGCTCAGCAAAAGAATGCCTCGGATATAGATCAATTGCAGCACGATTCCTACCCCTATACACTGAAGTAAGAAAACTCCAACAGGGCGTGTATAAAAAACATCGGCAGAAGAAATAGGATAACGGGCATCAAAGGATGAAGACAAGATACTGACGGGTAGGTCCAATGAGCCAAAGCCGAATTGGCAGCCGACACCGATCCAAATCAAAACGAGTGTACTGATCATCATCAGTGTTGACACAATAAACAGTGCCGCTGTCTTCGCCCAAAGAATCTCATCTACCGTCACCGGCAAAGATAAGAATAAGCTTTTGTGTCGACGATCTTTGGTCAGACTATCGATTGCCAAAAAGATCGTCACGCCAAGAAAGAGAAACGGCAAGTAATTCGTAAATGCCCGCTGAACAGATTGGATACCCGTTTTTTGTTCCAACACATACTTGGAAAGCTTTTTGTTTGGTAATTGGCTGGCACTTTCCATCCATTTTGCAGTGGAGGCATAGCCGTATTTCCCATCATAAGCCGCATAATAGTTCTGATAAGTATAATAGTCAGGCGTGAAGAAAATTGTTTCATCATCGGTATATTGGAGACTCAGCTGATACCATTGGCTCGTTGCTTTGGCATACTTTTGCCAATCATTGGCAGCTAGGGAAGTTAATCGTAAGCTATCTGCTTGATTCCATGGCTCGAACATCGCTACTGCCATGGCGGCGGACCAATGATCTGAGGGATTTTCTGCTTGTTCATCCAAAAAGGATTGTCTAGTCAAATACCGCTGTTCAATTTCATTTTTGTCTATTCGCTCAATTGGCCGATAGGTGCGATCACGAAAACTGTATACGCCAGCAACGATTACTAACAAGCACCATAGCCCGATCGTTTTTTTACTTTTGATTAATTGCTGTAGTTCAAAGAGAAAATAATTTTTCATTATATGACTCCTTTCGCTAGCCAGTTTTTCTTATCTGCGATCAGCAAGAAGGTGACCGCTCCCACCCCCCATAAGAAAAGAAGGATGAAAGCTGTCCCTAACCCGACTGTCGATTGCGATCTGACTGCAAACTCACCTGTGAGGATCTTTTGCAAATTAAAAACAGCAAAAGGGGAATATTTACTGAATGGTGTACTAGCTATTGTACCGAGACCATAGCAAAGACAAAGGAGAAAAAAAGAAACATAGCGATTTGGAATCAAAACATTGGCCACAAAGCCCAGTAATTCTGTCACAATAATCAAAGTTGTCAAAAGCACGAGTACCAATAGAAAGTATTGCCAGAAAGGTACGGCATGCCAAGTATGATGATAATAGATAGCCGTTGGATAGTGCCAATCCCCCCATCGTCCGATCACCGACATGGCCGCAGTGATTCCTAGAAGCAACAGGCTGATCGTTGCCAGATGACCAATCATCTTTACCCCGACTTTACTGATCATCCTTATAGGGAAGACTTGTGGATAGGAATGGATCAGAGAAAAATGGCGCTTTTCTTCCAGCAAATTATCGCTAGCAAAAAATGCCAGGAATAAAAAGCCAAATCCCAATAACACTTGAATAGTCAACGCAACAGCAGTCTGCGCATTGTCAACAGTAAGAAAAGGAGCTTTTTCCTGTTCTTCTAATTGCGCTGCTACCACTTTATTTTGCTGCAATTGCCAGATAGATGGTAAAAAGGCTTTATCTGGTAAAGCGGTTTCCCATAATTGCAGCTGAATTTTTGCAATCTCTTCACTGGTCCGATTGAAACGAGGAAATTCTTCCATGATTAGATTCGAGGCTTGCCGATTAGATAATGTGTTGTTTGCCAGCAGCAGTTGATAGGTTTCTTGCTTGTCCTGAGATTCATTTGGATAATTCTGATAATTGTCTACAAGCCGTAATGCTTGCGCTTTTTGCATAGTGATTTCTGCCTGTACATTCACTGGTTCCATGAATGTAAGATAAAAAGCGAGCCCCACACCAATCAAGAACGCTGCTATCATCGTAAACAAAAAACGGCGCTGCCGAATCGATTTAGCCAGCAGATTTTTAAAGTAGTTCATTTATCAATCTCCTTAAAGCTCCAAAGTTATTTTCTCATTATACCAGATTCTGCCACTTAAATATTTTTTTCAATAAAAAGCAAGAAAAATGTCCTTTTATAAATCCCTAAAATAGCATTGACAAACGTGAAGATAATCGGTAACATGTTTTTTAGACGTGATGGCTGCAATCAGCTGTCAGTATACAAAAACAATAAGCAGACGTGGTGGAACGGCAGACACGCACGCTTGAGGGGCGTGTGAGCTTAGCTCGTGTGGGTTCAAATCCCATCGTCTGCATCGTACCGGCAAATTACTTCGGTAATTTGCTTTTTTTGTATTTCCAGTTCAATTAGTTTTATGCAATTGTTATTTATAAATCTATGACAAAGACACAACTAGGACGAAATTGCCGTCCTAGTTATGTGGTTTTGTCATTTTCGGTTATACTGTTTCTAAGTATTTCTTCTATTTGTCTATACGTTGAGTCAAACACATAGAGGATTGCATGGAAATTCTATCTTGATCAAAGGAGCGAGAACATGTCTGATGAACGATGGCTGCAATTGAGGAGACGCCGAAAAATCGAATTGTATCTTTGCTTGATCGTGGTTATGCCGATGGTCTACGGATTATGGTTCAATCTAATTTTTCTTATCAGATATACGACTTTACTTTTTTGCATTGCAATACTCACGGCTCTCTATGAGTTGCTCAAACTTCTCTATGATAAAAGAAACCAAAAAAAAGAAACTAGAGTCAGCAAATAATTGCTTTTCATTTAGACCGTCGTTAGTCAGGTCTCACTAATTAACAGCACTCGATTGACCAGTAAAAAAGAATGAACTTGTCTATAAAAAGACACAGACAACCGAGCTGTTTTGGTTTAAACATTGTTTGGTAAATACGTGCAGGACACTTTCTTGATCCTTTAGTATTTTTACACCATTCTCATCGATCACCCCCTTAACATATACGTACGAATAAAATCATAAAAAAGGAGAAATAAGATGAAAAAAATCTGTTTCGTTTTGACTGCAAGTAATGGGCTCAGTTATACCACATTGTCACCAGCGTTCTTTTTTGCAGATTATTCTGAGCTTAAGAATTATTTCGCCAATGATTATGATGTCTCAATCAATTATTTCCGCGATAAAGACCAAGTGGATTATTTGGTTGTACCTGATCCATTTGTCCCGTTTGACAACGAAAATGATCTGCCGATCATCAATGTCCCAGCCAACTATTTTGTTACAAAAGACTATAAACAAATAAAAAACACACTAGCTGCGTTTTTTATTAACAATCCCTAACTATCCCAGTACAATAGCTACGGCTTTGAGCCAATCAATCGATTACAGGAGTTCATATTGAAAAATCAAATAAAGCTACATTATTACCCAAAAGTTTGGGCATCTTTACTCTATTTACTACTGATTTTTTTGGCACTATTTGCCTATTTATCAAAATATCTAGATATAACCTTTTTTACAGCGATTTTCCCCGACTTTTATTTACACATTTCCAATTTCTCTATTAGCTTGATCATTGGTCTGCTAGGGTATTTTTGGTTATTGATGGGCGTCAAATTCACCTATACTCTCGGATTGACTATTTTCTTGCTGATTGCCAATTTATTAAGCGAAACGGTATTAGGCGTTATGAATACCCCCGATCCCCTAGACATGTTTTTTGGATTTGTTGGTACCCTGATTGCTGCTGTTCTACTGTGGGTGATCTCTAAATTTAGTCTCAAACTTGCAACCGAAGAATCTCAGTAACTTTCTGCTTATGAATCTTTGGAAAAATAATTTGGTAACGAGACGCTTACTTGCTCTTTATCAAGCAAATGGGGTTGTTTTGACAACTAATGGCAGAATCAGCCTGTAAAAAGCAGCTTCTGCTCACTGACAGACGCTCGATCCATGCGCATGACGAAATCTCTTTGCTCCTCAATTCTTTATGAGAAAGTTTTTCAGATCTGTTTTCAGATTTCGATCACTAAAGTTAACGACCTACACTAGCAGCTAAGCTGCTTTTTTGTTACTCTCTCTATCTTTCATGCGATTGAATAGGCATTTTAAAACTTATACCTATGATATAGTAATAAAAAAGAGACTAGGGGTTGATCATATTGGATCCTTTTGAATCTGTTGCTGCAAGACTGACCGACTTGAACATTTCCTTTGAAGTGATCGAACACCCGCCTGCAAGTACAACTGCGGAAGCAGATAGCTTTATTGCTGGAATTGATGGGGTTCGAACAAAATCGATGTTTTTAACCAATAAAAAAAAGACCGCCTATTATCTCCTAATAATGGACGATCAAAAACGGCTTGATCTAAATCTGCTCAAAGAAATCACTGGTGAATCACGAGTCAAATTAGCTTCTCCTGATCTTTTGAGGAAAAAAATGCACTTGCCACCTGGCGTTGTCTCCATATTTGGGCTCTTAAGCAATTCGGAGCGAGATATTCAGATTTTCTTTGAGCGCGAAATCACTAAAGAACCACGAATGAGTTTCCATCCTAATACAAATACCAAGACGATCTTCCTTGCTACCAAGGATGTATTCAACTTTTTAACGGTCAATGGCTTTTCTTATCAGATCATAGATATCTCCTGATTTTCATGGGGTTGTGCTGGAATCAATCCGCACAGCCCTGATACTTTTTACTGGCATCTATTTTGTCAAACCCGCCAGTCACCCCTCATCAATGTGCACAAAACTTGCTGCCCGGCAAACTATCATCTAAAAGGTATTTTTTGCTTCACATCCGCTACTGACTTTCAAAAACAAAAAAGGACCCACTGACGGGTCCCCGCTTATTTTTTTGTCATTGATACTTTCATTAATTGATGTTTCCAGACGGATTGGACGCCATATAATCCAATCGCAAGAATACCAATCAATGCCAAGTAAGCAAATTTCGCCATTGGATCGATGCCATAATTAGTCATAAATGGGTCTTGAACAAATAGTACCAACAAACTAGTTAAAATCAATGAAACCCATAGCGTATTCATCAGATGCCACCATTTCATGTTCCTGCACTCCTTTTTTGATATGCCAAGTATCTCATAAAGCCGATCTTTCCCCATCCGTCTTTAGACTGAAACTGCTATCAAGGATTCAAAAACATCAAAAGCTATCATTTTTACCTAGTATTCCATTTTGACTTGGATGCCATTTGGATCCAATAAAGCCAAACGCCTACTTGATTCAAGAGTAAGGGATACATTTTCCTTCTCAAGATGCGTGAGCAATGACTCAAAGGCTTCTTTGTCTGGGAGCACAAAGGTATAATAAGCCAATCCTAGGTCATTGTCTGCCATAGGAGTCACACCTTTGCCCATCCAAGTATTCGAGCCAATATGGTGATGATAATCTCCTGCCGCAAAAAATTTTGCTTGGTTCCCAAAATTATTTTTTAAGCTCAGTCCTACGACTTGGGTATAAAAAGTTTCTGTCTGGGCTAAATCAGCAACTTTTAAATGAACATGTCCCACAATAGTACCTGTGGGGAAACTTGATTGTTGGCTGTCTGCTGCTGCGACAACCCCCTCTGCATCCATTTCTTTTGTAATTCCAACAATTTCGCCATCTTCTCGAATATCCCATTCAGATTTTGGTTTATCACGATACACTTCAATCCCATTCCCCTCGGGATCTGTTAAGTACAATGCTTCGCTGTAGCCATGATCACTGGCGCCATCGATCGGTGCATTGCTTTGCAAATAATGGATCAATGTATTGCCTAAATCTTTGCGAGTCGGCAAAAGGAAAGCGACATGAAACAGTCCTGTTTTCCTTGTGAGAGGCAATGGATTTTCGACTTTGATCAATTCAAGCAGTATTTTCTCTGCCGTACCTAAGCGAGCTGTCTGCTGATTTTTTTCGATCAATGATAGTCCGATCACTTGAGTATAAAAAGCAATCATTTTTTCTAAGTTGGCTACTTTTAAGACAACTTTCCCAATTTGAGTCTGTTCATGAAGTTGAAATTCTGGAATAATCACCGTCATTGTTTCTGCTCCTTTTCTCATCTCGAATGGATGACTTGTTACTTTAATAATAATACTAACTTAAAGTAAGTAAAGAGATTTGCTTGACTAGCAGAATTCTTCATTTTTTGCCAAAACACGCATCCTTCTCCCAAAGCGATCGGTGGCTGTCTCAATTTGTTGATAGCCCAATTTTTCATACAAACCTGACAGCTGAGTGACAATATAGATCGTATCAAAACCGATCTGATGCAAGCGCCGTTCTGCAGTAGATACCAATTGCTGACTAAGATGATTGCCGCGATAGCTGGGAGCAACATACACGGTCGCAATAAAAGGGGCGACTTGAAGAGGGACAATATCCTCTTTGACGATCGTACAAAATCCAGCTAATTGATTGTGGGCAACAGCCACAAAAACGCCTTCCCAGTCGTTATAGCTTCTCTGACGCATCTTATTTGCTACAAATGCAGCAGCTTTCCAATCGACGCTGGCAATTTGACCCGCATAAGCCAACCAGTTTGGTTGATCTTTTTGCAAAAATTTAATTTCCATTTCAAAAATCCTTCCTTATTGAAATTAAGCAGCATTCGCATTATTTTACCACTTTCGGCTTGATAATTGTTTTTTCGGAAACCCTTTTGGCGTAGTTGGCTTCTCTAATATAATAAGTTCTTATAAAGCACAGACGATATAAAACGGCTGGCAAGCCCCCTCTAGGCTGCCAGCCGTTTTTATATCTGATTTACTTTCTGATCCATCAATACGCATTATTGTAGATTCAGAACTGTTGATTGTTATTGAGTATGGTGGTCCAGAGTGGTTTGTCCTATGAACGAAAATTTTAAAACACCGTACTTTCACCATGTTTTCTCTCACCAAATTCCCAAATATCGATTGCTCCACCTGCATAACCCTCAGCGATCAATGTTTCTAGAAAACTTTCTGGCTGCAAATAGTGACTGCTACTGCGTAATTCTTCTTTGCCAATAGAAAAACTGCCTCCATGAGAGTGGTTGAAAAGAACAAACGGCACTAGCTTTTTCTCATAAGGATAGGCAAAAATAAGCCGACACTGGTTCTTGTTAATTGAGTTCTAACAAAAACTTTTCGAGACAATCGTTTTCTCATAAAAGAACTTTCTTACAAGAACTATTGGTTCCTTTCTATGAAATGATCCAAACCTTTGCAACGTTTGCCGCTGTTTCACGAAAAATCACCATGAAGCACGAGAGGCTTACCATTTTCTTGGGAACGGTCAACTTCAATCCCCTGGCTATTCTCGATATGGAAGGCATGTTCAACATCGACTAATTCTAAACGGTCAAAATGAATATTTTTAGCACAGCCAATATAGAATCCTTGACTGGTCATCTCTTCCATTCCAGTCATCATAGCTGGTTTTCCGGGTATGGGCTCTTTTGCCATGGAAATTGCTACTTCATGAAACGAGATATCTGAAATGAATTGTTCAGATAAACCATAAATAAAACCAGCAGCAGCATGAACATTTCGCGCGGAGATATTGACAAAATGAATTCTCCTAAACTGAGGAGTCTCCTCAGAGATTGGGTAAGGATTTTTATCCCAAACATACTTTTCTTTTCCTTTGGGACCACAAAAATAATACAAATTCAGCGTAAATGGGCAAATCACATTGTCCATAATTAGGTTGTTCACTCGAATATCCTCAATAATCCCGCCGCGTCCTCTACGAGATTTCAAACGAATGCCGCGATCGGTGTCTTGGAATATACAATTTGAGATGGTCACATTGCGAATATCTCCGCTCATTTCGCTTCCTAAAACGACCCCACCATGACCATGGAGCATTTGACAGTTGCTGATCGTGATATTTTCACAGGAAACGCGTTCTTTTGTCTCTTCTGTTCCTGATTTAATGGCAATACAATCATCCCCTACATCGATCAAACAATTGCTGATACGAACATTTTTGCAAGACTCCGGATCAATGCCATCAGTATTTGGCGAGTCTGCAGGATTTTTGATCTTAATATTATCCACAGTGATGTCTTGGCATAAGATTGGATTGACTGTCCAGCTAGGAGAATTAACCAAACTAACATCTCGCAATGTGATTTGCTGACAGGAATCAAAACTGATCAGTTTTGGTCGCGGATATTCTAACTGCTCTGGATGATTGCGAAAGACATCCCACCATTTCTGACCTTGACCATCTATCGTGCCAAAACCTGTGATTGCAATATTTTCGGCACCGTCGGCATAGATACAAGAAGCATAGACTTCCCGTTTCACCCCTTCCCAACGCGAAACCACCACTGGATACTCTTTGGGATCATCCGAGAATCGAAGAACAGCTCCCGGTTGTAGATGGAGTTCAACATTACTTTTTAACATCAGTGAACCTGTTGGATACACCCCCGAGGCAAACATCAGCCTCCCTCCTCCTGCCTGATGAAGCTGATCGATATACCCTTGGATTGTTGCTGTCACTGACTTTTCATTTAAATAATCGTTGATGTCAATACTAATTTCCATTCTTTTCCCCTTCCTTCTTTAAAGGTTCTATTAAAAGGCTGGTTTGCACAGCTGTGCAAATCCTTTAAAGCGATCTGAATTTTTTGATCGAGATTTCCTTTGACTTGCTGAACGAAATTTTGCTGATTTTGGACCAATGTTTTCTGAATATCCTTATACGTGCGATGATAAATGAAACTTCCAAACGCTATTATTAAAACGCTTCTAATTATAGAAAATGGAAGGAAAATGTTATAAAAAAAGGTTGAATGTTTCTGAATAGCCCCTACCCTTTTCATGGGATTTCTCCTGTAATTACTGACAGAATCATTTCTTAAGATATGTCCATTCTAGCATAAAAAATTTCTTGTGAATACAGGTTCAAAGAAAAAAGTTAACGTGTGCATTATTGATATATTGACATTCCTCTCTTTAGGATATATGCTAAAACCAATGAGAAAGTCGAGGGATACATATGGTCACTATCAAAGATATTGCAAAAATCGCAGGCGTCTCCCATACCACGGTTTCAAGAGCGTTAAATGACAGTCCACTAATCAAGCCAGCCACAAAAAAGAAAATTGGTGACATTGCGCGTTCTTTAAATTATACGCCGAATGTCAATGCCAAAAGTCTAGTCAATCAGAAGTCGTATATTATTGGCCTTTACTTTTCTAATTTGTCGGCAGGTACATCGGATCGCTTTTTGGTTGAAGTGATCAAGGGAATCAATACCACCCTACCGCCAGAGTATCGCTTAGCGGTCCACGATATGACGACCCTTACCAGTCCAGTTGAGGACTTGCCAAGGATGGATGGCATCATCGTTATGAGTCAAAGTGATCAAGATGACACTTTCATCGAAGAAATCAGTCACTTAGATTTGCCAGTGGTCGTTCTCAATCGACAAATGGATAGACCATCATTTTTAAATGTCACAAGCAATGATGCGCAAGGCGTTTATCAAGCCATTGACTACGCGATTCAGTTAGGCTATAAGAAAGTTGCGATCATTGAAGGCAAGCCAACTTTTCGTTCCAGTATAGAGCGTAAGACAGGTTTCATGCGGGCTCTTACTGAGCACGGGCTAGCGTTTCCAACAGAATACGCTGTCACTGGAGACTATTCTATCGAGAGCGGTCGAAAATGTGCCAAACAATTACTGGAACTTGCAGAGCCGCCAGAAGTGATTTTCTGTTCCAACGATGACATGGCCATTGGCGCAATCAACACTTGTCTTGAATATGGCCTTGCAATCCCTGCCGATATCGCCATTATTGGATTTGACAATGTCCCGTTTTCAAAATATACGAATCCCCCGTTGACAACCATTAGCAAGCCCGTTTTTGAAATGAGTCAGCTTGGGGCACAACTGCTTCTAGATTCAATCAACGGCTCTGTTTCACAAAAACAATACCTTTTAGATACAGAACTAACAATCAGAGATTCCCTCTAGCATTCGCTTCTTGAATGCTTTTGGCTGTTGCCAAAAATGTTAACGTGTGCAAAATGGCAGACGTTCATTATAAATCAATGAATATTGGAGGTTACAATGAAAAAAATAACTGAAATGACTCATCCTACTCGCAAGTCGGAAAAAGTGATTCAATTCGGCGAAGGAAACTTTATGCGAGGCTTTTTTAACTGGCAGCTACAGCAGATGAATAAGCAAGGTCTCTTCAATGGTAGCGCTGTAGTAGTCCAACCAATTCAACAAGGTCTAGGATCTCTATTGGCGCAGCAGAATCATTTGTATACGGTAATTTTAGAAGGATTAGCAGACGGCCGTCCTGTCCAAACCTCTGAGATCATCACGACGATTAGCCGCGTATTGAATCCCTATGAACAATGGCAGGATTATTTAGCTCTAGCTGAAATTGATGACTTGGACATCATTGTTTCCAATACAACTGAAGCAGGAATTGCCTTTGATCCTCAAGACAAACGGACAGATATGCCGCCAAAAAGTTTTCCGGCTAAGTTAACTGCGCTGCTCTATCAACGGTACCAAGCGAATAAATCAGGTTACACGATCATTCCCTGTGAGTTGATCGATCGAAATGGAGAAAAATTAAAAGCGTGTATCCAACAATATTGCTCACTGTGGCAACTAGAGGACAGCTTTCATACTTGGTTAGAAAATGAAAACACTTTCTGCTGTAGTTTAGTCGACCGAATCGTTCCTGGCTACCCCCAATCAAAAGCAGAGGAGTTGAATCAATTACACGGGTATGAGGACCGTTTGATGGTCACTGCCGAACCATTCATGTTGTGGGTGATCGAAAACCCATCGCATACTGTATCTCAGAAACTTCCATTGCCAGCTGCGAGTTTGAATGTAATCTTTACTGAAGACCTGACCCCCTATCGTGAACGGAAGGTGCATCTTTTGAATGGCCCTCATACAGCCATGGTCCCTCTGGCCCTTCTAGCTGGTTTGGCAACGGTTGAAGAGGTGATGCTTGATCCTGATTTTACATGCTTCATTGATGAGCTATTCAATGAAGAACTGATTCCTATGCTAGACCTGCCGCAAGAAGAATTGATCCAGTATGCGGAACAGATCAAAGAACGGTTTAAAAATCCTTATGTTCATCATCAACTGCAGTCGATCGCCTTGAATAGCGTCTCAAAATTTAAAGCACGTCTCTTGCCGTTGTTGCTCCGTCATCATCAGCAACAGTTACTGCCGCCAAGAATCATTGCATCATTAGCCGGACTGATTTACTTGTATTTAACGACTGATTGTCAAGACGATGAAGCTGTGCTAGCTCTCTTTGAAAAGGCACGGGCCCTCGAATCTTCTGAACAAGTCAGTTTTATTCTAGGACAAGAAAAGTTATGGGGAGTGGACTTGAGCGTGTTCAACAAAGAAGTTTCACAAATGGTAGTGCTACTTTCAAACAAGGGTTCTCGACACCTCGTTGACTCATTAAAAAATGAGCCGACTCAAAAAAAGGCGGAATGATTATGACAGAAATAAAAAACAAAAGCGATTTTCTCAAATTGCATCTAAAAGACAATGTTGCGGTTGCTCTGCATGCAATCACGAAAGAGACACAGCTTACATTTGAAGGGCGATCCTATAGTTTTACAGAGGAGATTCCTCAAGGTCACAAGATCGCACTTATTGATTTGAATAAAGGCGATCACGTCATCAAGTATGGTTACCCTATTGGTCATCTTTTGTCCGATGTAAAAGCTGGACAGTGGCTACATACCCACAATGTCAAGACCAATCTTTCAGGAACGCTGGCTTATACCTATGAGCCGAACCTACAACCAGTAGTGTATCCAAAAAGCCAATTGACTTTTAAAGGCTACCGGAGAAAAAATGGCAAAGTCGGGATTCGTAATGATTTGTATGTCATACCCACAGTGGGCTGTATCAATGGAATCGCTGAGATCATCGTCGAAAATTTCAAACAAAGTCATCCCAACTTAGGAACCTTTGACTCGGTCACGATTCTCAAACATCCTTATGGGTGTTCTCAATTAGGGCAAGATCACCAAAACACCCGGAAAATTTTGATTGATGCTGTGCAACACCCAAATGCTGGTGGGGTGCTCGTTTTCGGACTCGGATGTGAGAACAATACGGTCGCTGAATTTAAAGAAAAGCTAGGTGATTATGACACAGATCGTGTCAAATTCTTAGTCGCTCAAAAAAGCCAAGATGAAATCGAAGCGGGTGAAGCATTATTGCACGAATTGCTGCAAGCTACCAAAGACGACCGGCGGGAAGATGTGCCTTTAAGTGAATTAAAAGTTGGCTTAAAATGCGGCGGCTCAGATGGATTTTCTGGTATCACTGCCAACCCGTTATTAGGAGCATTTTCAGATTTCTTGGTTTCTCAAGGTGGCAGCACTGTGTTGACGGAAGTACCGGAAATGTTTGGTGCCGAGCAAGTATTGATGTCTCGTGCCAAAGACCAAGCAACTTTTGAAAAGATTCTTCATCTGATCAATGACTTTAAAGATTATTTTCTTTCGTATGGCGAACCTGTTTATGAGAATCCTTCTCCAGGCAATAAAGCGGGTGGAATCACCACATTGGAAGATAAGTCTTTAGGCTGCACGCAAAAATCCGGCACCTCTGCGGTCGTCGACGTCTTGAAATACGGAGATAAAATCCGCGAAAGCGGTCTCAGTCTTCTTGAAGGACCTGGTAATGACCTAGTGGCTGCTTCTGCTCTCGCTTCGGCTGATTGTCAGTTGGTCTTATTTACGACAGGACGAGGAACCCCCTTTGGTGCCTTTGTCCCTACGATGAAAGTTGCCACCAACCAAGAATTATTCGAGAAGAAACCCCATTGGATGGATTTCAATGCAGGTCGGTTATTATATGAACCAATGGAAGACGTTCTCGCTGATTTTATTCAAGCGATCATTGCGGTCGCTAGTGGGACCAAAACCCGTAATGAAGCAAACAATGTTCGAGAAATCGCCATCTTCAAGAATGGTGTCATTTTATAAACGAAGAAAAGAGGAAGCCAATGTTTTTAAATGATGATTTTTTACTAACGAATGACTTTGCCAAAGATTTGTATCATCAATACGCCAAGAAAATGCCGATCATTGACTACCACTGCCATTTAGATCCCCAAGAGATTTATGATGATCATCCTTTCCGAAATATCACCGAAGCTTGGTTGGCCGGTGACCACTACAAATGGCGGTTGATGCGGGCATGTGGAGTAGATGAATCGTTGATTACTGGCGAAGCAGCGGATTATGACAAATTTATTGCTTGGTGCCAGACAGTTCCTAAAATTATCGGCAACCCCCTTTACGTCTGGACCCACTTGGAGTTAAAACGTTTCTTTGGTGTCGATCTTATGATTAATGAAGAAAACGCGCCAGAAATCTGGCAAATCGTCAACCAAAAATTGCAATCAAAGACCTTTAGCAGAAGAGAAATCATCGCCAACAGCAATGTGCAACTCATTTGTACTACCGATGATCCGACAGATTCACTAGCATTTCATCGCAAATTGGCTAATGAAGAAAGCCGCTTTCGGGTATTACCAACCTTTCGTCCTGATAAAGCCTTAAATATCCAACAAAGTGGGTTTAACCACTATATCGATCAATTAGCAACAGTTGTTGGCCACAGGATCGATAGCTATGAAGACTTGTTAACAGCACTTGACTGCCGAATTACTTTTTTTCACCAAATGAATTGTCGCTTATCCGATCACGCATTGGATCACTTCCATTTCCTAGAAAACAGCGTGACTCCTCAAGCTATCTTTGAAAAAGCGAGAAATCAGGAAATCATTACAGAAGCAGAAGCAGCAGTCTATCGCTCTGCCCTCTTGCTTCATTTATTTGAACAATATCACAACCATGGCTGGACAATGCAACTGCATCTTCATGCTTATAGAAACTGCAACACGAATATGCTCAATCAATTGGGACCTGACACAGGTTATGACGGCATCAACGATCAGCCGATCACTGGCCCACTTCAAGCATTACTGGATGCTGCGGAGAGGAAAGAGGCTCTTCCGCAAACGATTTTGTATTCATTGAATCCAAATGATTATGATGTGCTGGTAGCGCTGATGGGCTGTTATCAAAAAGAAGGCAACAACAAACTTCAACTCGGTTCTGGCTGGTGGTACAACGATACCCGTGCCGGCATGCGTCGGCAATTGACGAAGTTTGCAGATGGTAGCGTGTTAGCAAATTTTGTTGGTATGCTGACTGATTCCCGTAGTTTTCTTTCGTATACCAGACATGAATATTTCCGAAGAGTTTTTTGTGAATGGTTGGGAGAACTCATTCTTCGCGGCGAAGCACCAAGTGATACCAGACAGTTAAAAGAATTTGTTGAAGGTATCTGTTACCAAAATGCAGCAGATTATTTTGATTTTTAGAGGTGGATGATGGTTAAACTAATTATTGCCGGTGATTCAACTGCTGCAACTAAAATGACTGACAAGCGTCCGGAAACTGGCTGGGGTGAAAAATACCAACCTTCCTCTCCCCAGAGGTTACGGTCATTAATTTAGCTATGAATGGACGTTCAACCAAAAGCTTCATTCAAGAAAAACGCCTCTTGCACGCAGAGCAACTACTTGCTCCCGGAGACTATTTCTTGATTCGGTTTGGCCACAACGACCAGAAAACAGATCCTGAACGAGTAACGACGCCAAAAGAACATCAAGAAAATTTAGCACAGTTTATTGCTGTTGCACAAAAAAGCAAGCAAATCCAGTTTTACTGACTTCTATCACTCGCTTGAAGTTCCATCAGCATAATGACTTGAATCACCTAGCCATGGGACCTTATCCAGAAGCTATGAGAGATTTTGCTGCTGCCTTTGAGATTCCTTGTCTGGATATATTCACGATGACGCAAAACTATTTTTCCACATTTGCAACTAGGCAAGCTCGCCAGTATTTTTTGCATCTTTCAAAAAACGAATATCCGAATTATCCCGAAGGTATCAGTGACAATACTCACTTGAATGATCAAGGAGCTTTAATCGTTGCTCGCTTGATTTGTCAAGCAATCAAAGAAGCGAATCTTTCTCTCAGCAGTGAGATATTGCTGTAATTCGGTTAGAATTCTTTGTTTACCAATCAACAACAAGCAACGTGTTTCCAAAGTGAGAAAAACACGTTGCTTGTTTATTTCAGCTATGTGAATGTCGCAGCCTTAGTGAATTAAGGGCTTGTTTCTTACTTTGTTTTATTATGAAAAAAGGTTGAACTTTACGGATAGAAAATTTTTTTACTGAGGCGCATCTTCAAACATCCAAACCAGCGAGCCGTGATACTCCCCGACATGATCCGTTGGTCGCAATAACAGTTTCAATCGATTCTCAGCTAATGTGGCGGATCCACTGCCTTCCCAGACCGGCTGTGCTTTGTCCGACAAGAGAATATCCCCTGTTTTATCAACAAAAATCAGCGCATCTCGCAGCTCATGTTGCTGACTGTTTTTAAGCGGCGTATCGATTTTTACTTTCACTGTCCATTTGCTTTTTTCTAAGCGACTGTTATCTTCCACTTTGATTGGTTGACTTTCAGCAAAAAGATACTGATTAAAAGCTGGAATAGGGTGTGTTCCAAAAGATAAGACTGCCGGCACTTGCAGCCTTGGTCCTGACTCAGGAACAAACACGCGAGTTTCTGCTGCTGATTGATCCCCCTCTTTATTCTCTAGATATAATTTTACCTCTTTATTAAGCCATTCTTCTGGTACTTCGAAAACGACCGAGTCTTCCGTTTGTGTATTTCCCACATCATAGTTTCTTAGCACCTGTTTTTTCTCCCCATATTGGGCAACAACTTGGACGCTTTGATGGCTGTCATGGGAAAGGTCATAAGATAACTTGACTTCTTTAGAAAAGCGTGGAATCATGATTCTTTGTTGTCGGTCTTTTAATGTAAAGAGTAGTGGGACACCTTTTTTGTAACGATGGAAAACTTCTTGAGAACCTGGCATGACAATGATGTGGTCTTTTTCTTCTCGGATCGGATAGTACCCAGTAATGGTGGGATAGAACGAAGATAAATCAACAGAATGGGTGATCAGCCCTCTGATTTCCCCCGAATCTAAGAGCGGTTGATTTTTTTCATCAACAAATTTGATCTTCACTTCGTTATAGTAGTAAATGGACGCAGAAAGTTT